>JACNJG010000101.1 GCA_014382685.1 Candidatus Cloacimonadota bacterium | reverse complement strand
TATGCAACTTCACCATTAAGAACAGCTTTCAGAGGTGTGCCTTCAGGGCAGGCAATATCGAGTCCTTTATGCGGCTTGCCGTCACGTGTGCCGAATCCCGAAGTGATCTGCCCGATACAGGGCCAGATGATTCCGTATTTCTGAAATTCCGATTTCTTTATAACCGGTTTGGGAATGGTATATTTTTCATTGTCATTTTTTGACTGGGTTTCCAGATAGAGCTTCTGTCCAACAAAAATATTATTCGAACTCAACCCATTATAGTTCTTCAATTCATAAATAGATAATCCGTAAGTCGAAGCGATCCTGTAAAGCGTTTCACCCTTTTTCACAATATGATATTTCGGTTTTTTTATTTGCTTAGTTGGTTGTTTTGTTGTTTCTGTTTTTGTCTTAGTTTGCTTTGGCTGTTCTATTTTATCCGGTTCATATTCTTTAACTTGAGTAACTGAAATAGTGGTTTGTCCGGGCTTACCCTTCAACAATAATTTCTCACCGGCTTTTATCGTGTAAGAAGTAAGTTGGTTAAGCTCCATCAATCGCTCGATGGGGATATCATAAATTTTAGAAAGCCGGTAAAGCGTTTCTCCTTTTTGAATAACATGATAGCCATTTGAAGGAATATCCCGTTTGGTCACATAATATTGATGTGGATGTTCTTTGTTACGGAGGTAAATTTTTTGCCCGATAAGTATTTTATCTGAGGGAAGATTGTTGATCCTCTTGAGAGCATCGACAGTTGTTTCGTATTTCTTTGCGATCGAGTAGAGCGTGTCACCCTTCTTCACAACGTGGTATTCATCGGATTCGGTAATATATTTGGGATTGGGAGAGAATCCTAAAAGAGAGATGCACAAAAAAAGTATGAAAAGTTTAGTAAGCAATCTCAAAGGAATCATATTCAGTTTGTTCCGTGTCTTCTTCGATCTTGATGTCATCCACACGTGCTGCGGGGGGTCCTAACTTGAGTTTTTCTAAAAAGGGTTGCAGATTTTGCGTTTCGCTTTGTGCTATGATCTCGACATCACCATTGGATAGGTTCTTTACATAGCCGTGTATGCCGAATTGCTTCGCATTATATGAAGTGAAATAGCGGAAGCAAACGCCTTGCACAATGCCTGTTACGATAATATGTAATGTTCTCATGTCATTTAAAAAATTATCATTTGAGGTCGAACAACACCGGCACGGATCTGGGTGTGACCATTTATATAAATCTTTTTATGTTGATGTTCTTTGAAGAAAGTTTCAAAGACGACATTCATTCTGAAATTGCCGAATCCTTCTGTCAATATTATCGGGAATGGTATGTTTTCATTGCCTGTGAGCGCCACGCCGATCTCCTGGCCAAGAAATTCAACAAGGTCTTTGTTGTCTATCGATGGAGCAATTACACCTGCAACATCGAGTTCAGCACAATCTCGCAAGAAGTCATAAGAAATTTTCTCAAAGCACACGAGTATTTTATCACGATATTTCTCATCCTTTTCAAGATGAGATTCATTTATGATAAGCATTCCGCTTGTTTTTTCTCCGCCAAATCCAATAATGCCATCCAGCTTATTTCCTTTGTACTGGATAGTTGCAGAGAGATTTTCCTCGACATCGATAACTTTTCCGCTCACGTTTGCAAATATGCGGTAGGGGTCATTCTTATATTGAATGGTTACTGTGCCTTTTTTGGTATCTATTGCTGTGATGACACCTGTTGCAGGTGAGGGCATGACTTTGCTGAAATCCTTATCAAGCCGTGATGCAAGCGGTTCATAAGTTTCAACAAAATCACCTTCACGTTTCTTGAGATATCCCTTGATATGCTTGGGATCGATTTTGAGTTCTTGTGCAATATTTATATAAAGCGGCTTTGTAGAATAATCCTGGATTTCCCGCAGAATTATAGTGCCTGCTTCAAAATTTATATGCTCGATCTTACCGCGAACAGGGGTACGGTATTCATGGCTCTTACCGGAGAAAGCAGAGATTATTCCTCTGTCTGAAATTTCGATGATCTTCTGATTGAATTTTACGGAATCACCTTCCTTCACAAGCATACTCTTTTCCATCAGCTCAGGATTCAGATCGAGGTAATCCAAAGTGAAGAGTGAAAGCACGTAAATTTTGGGAGGCGCATATTTGTTTTCACCGATCAATGTGAATGGTTTCACTTCTTCATCTTTTGAGACAAATATCTCACCCGAGTAGGGAAGCTCCCTCTTTATGGTAAAAGTGCCATTTTCTATTTTTATGTTTTTTAGAAAAGATGAGAAGCAATCTTCGAGTTCCTTTTGGTGGTTTTCAATATCAAATAGCTTCATCTCTGCATTGTATTGTTCAAAAGCAGTATTATCTCTAAAACGGGTATCAATTAGAATTGGCAGCTCGGTCTCAAGCTCGAATTCGTGTTCACTATTCCCAAAAGAAAAGCCCTTTTCGAGTTTTATTAGAATTTTCTGAAGTGTAGATTCATCATTAGAAAAATATTTTATTGTATTTGATTTTATTGTATGAGATTTATCTACAACTAGAATTTCCATTACTTTCTGGTCGGGTTTCATGTTTTTGCAAACCGGACGGATACAGATGCCGATTTTCTGATAGCACTCTTTTTGTAGAAGTTCGGATGCAAGTTTGCTGTCCACTTCACTCAGCTTGCCTAAGTGTGGTGAGATGAAATGAATATCTCGCCAAATTTCAGTAATTCCTTCGGGTTTCAATCCGTCACAAATAGTAAGCAGAGCATGTTTGTTCGAAGGGGCATTTGACAGCACTCCGCCTGCACCTATCATGATCCCGACGTCCTTCATGTGGAAGGATCGCTGCTCTTGCAGTTTTTCCACGTAGAAGCATTCCAGAAATTTATCGAGATCCATGTGTTTCAATCTGTCGAGGAATCCGATCTTTTGTGTGTTGAAGTGCATTTTCATGTGGTGCTTTTTGGACATCCGTATCGCTTCTCGTGCCACTGCGTGTTCGATGGCAACCTGAGCATCATCTTTTGGAATGTAAAGCGGGTATAGCATCTTATTTGCGATATAATTTCTGATATAATGCTCATCAATATCCGCTGGCAGCCACCTTTGAATTCTCTCAAAAGTAGTATCTTTCATTACATTAGAAATACTGTAACTCATTCCATAATTGGCGCTTACAGTGCGATAGTACTTGCCCATAATGTTCGAGAAGACATCAGTTGTTGCACCGCCAATATCTACGGAAATGACATTTTTACCTATTTCTTTACTGACAAGCCGAAGTGCGTTTATAACTCCGGAAGGAGTTGGTATGATATCATCGGAAACGACTTTTTTCAGCGAGCCGTAACCCGGTGCCTGCTCCATAACATTATCCATAAAAAGCTGATGTATTTTTTCCTGAGCAGGTGGAAGGTTTTCATCTTGCAAAGTGGGTCGAATATTTGGAACTATGTAAAGTTGAAATTTATCATAAAAGAGTGATTGTATGAATGATTGCGCATCCTTATTGCCGGCATACACCAGCGGGATCTTTGTTTTATCTCCGAATTTTGGCTTTGGATGTGCCAGAGAAAGCAATTCCCCCATGCGGACAATGCTGCTGATATTTCCTCCATCTGTGCCACCTGAAAATAAAATAATATCAGGTCGTAGCAAACGAATAAGCTGCATTTTTTCAACAGGAGTTCGATTATCATTGATGGCAAAAGTGTCCAGGATCACTCCACCCGAGCCGTACGCAGCTCGTTTTGCACTACTGGCAGAATCAAAGAGCGTGAGTCCAAAGACAATTATCTGCAATCCACCTCCTGCACTGCTTGTGGTGAGATAGAGGGTGTCTTTATTGAAATGAAGATTTTCTGGGGTTGAGTATTTTTCAAGAAGTTGAATTCCTGAGATTTTTTCAAGCTGTTGAATAGAATCGAAAATTCCGATCTTAACATCTTCCTGAGGACGCTCAACGGTCGTGCCGACATTTTTCAGAGCAATAAGTTTGAAAGAATCAGAATCCTTTTGAAAAAGGACAGCTTTTGTGGTTGTGCTTCCGATATCCGTAATAAGAATATTTTTGTGATTAATCATAGATATGATTTTTTTATGATGGAAAGATTTGTAAAGTTTTTAACCTTTTAAACCACTTGAGATAAAGCTGGATATGATCTGTTTTTGTGCAAAAAGGAATATAATAAGCAGAGGCGCTATCGAGAAAGTTGATGCGGACATGAGTAGTGTGGTGCTTGAAGATGCCTCCTGAGCAAAATACGAAAGACCAACCTGCAGCACACGCAGTTTATCACTGCTGGTCATTACGAGAGGCCACATGAAGCTGTTCCAACTGGCAATAAGAGAGAATATCGCAGTTGTCGCAAGAATTGGTTTGGAGATCGGCAGTACGATCCTCCAGAGTATCTCAAACTGGGAGCATCCGTCTATGACTGCTGCATCAAAGAGGTCTTGCGGAATTGTCTTAAACTGCTGGCGTAATAAGAAGATACTGAATATATTTGCGATCCATGGTATGATGAGTGCTTGGTAGGTATTTATCCATCCGAGTTTTGTAAGCAGGAAGTATGAAGGAATAAGATATATCGGCTGGGGTACCATCATCATGCTGATGAATAGGTAGAAAATGAAATCTCTCCCTTTGAACCGCATACGTGCAAATGCATATGCAGCAAGTGATGAAGTGATGAGTACACCGATCAGAACAGATAATGAGACAAATAATGTATTTAGGAAATACCTGCCGAAAGGCACTTTTGTAAATGCCTCTATGTAATTATTCAAGTGGAATTTCAGTTTTTTTGATGATGTGATATTCTCGGTCGGCACTTTTACATAGGATTCTTTGAATGTTTTTCCATCATTGCCATAGATGTTTATTACCGAGAGATCTTCTTCTTCAGTAACTATCTCACAAAGCTCTTTCTTGCCGTCATGAATATAATAGTTCACAAACTCAATAGGAATAAAGCCCACGCTCCCTTTATTTATTGCAGTTTGAGATTTTAGTGAAGTGGAAACCATCCAGATAAAAGGCACTACCATGATCAACCCACAGAGAATGAGCATAAAATAAGAGAAACATTTGCCGAAATATCTTTTGAGCATTAGTACTGCACCTTCTTTTCAAGCCGCTTTTGGAGCATGGTCAGACCAAGGATAATGAAAAATAGCACTAAAGCAATTGCACTTGCATAGCTGAGATTTTGAGATTCACCAAAACCCATTTCAAAGATATAATAAACAATGACCTTTGTAGTTCCAAGCGGACCTCCGATTGGCGGTCCTGTCATTAAATATACCTGTGAGAAGACTTGGAATGTTACAATAGTCGTCATGATAAGAACATAAAAAGTTGTAGGAGAAATAAGGGGGACGGTAATATTAAAAAATTGTTTCCATTTACTTGCACCATCTATATCGGCAGCTTCATAGTACACTTCCGGAATATTCTGGAGTCCTGCCAGATATATAATCGTATTGTAACCGAGACTTCTCCAGATGCTGACAATTATTATCGCAAATAGGGCGAGTGAAGGTCCGCCAAATGCTTTGGGTATATTGATGCCTATCGTACCAAAGAGAAGAGTGAAAATTCCTCTTGGCTCAGAAAGCCAGTTCAAACCATGAATACTGAAGAAGCCGAGCACATGGTTCATCAGTCCGCCATGAGGTGAGAAGATCAGTTTCCAAAGAATTGAGATAGCCACAAGAGAAGTTACTGTGGGAATGAAATATGTTGTCCTGAATAGCCCGGATAATTTTTTTGTTCTGTTAAGAAGATTTGCAAAAAAAAGCGACAAGATAAGGGTTATCGGTACGATAAAAACAACAAGGTAAAAGGTATTGATCAGGGATTGCCAGAATCCTGGATCCTGGAAAAGTTTTATATAGTTTTGGAGTCCTATGAATTTTTCGGGACCGTGAATTGTCCATTTGAAGAAGCTGATGATAAAGGAGAGCACTATTGGTATGAGACGGAAAGCGAATACTATTAGAAATGCAGGTAAGATATATCCGAATGGGAAATAGCTTTTTTTTGTTCTCATCAGCTCCTACAAAGAAAATGGCTGGGGTGCAGGGATTCGAACCCCAATAAGCAGATCCAGAGACTGCTGTCTTGCCATTAGACGACACCCCAAGATTAAAAAAATGGCTGGGTCGGGAGGATTCGAACCTCCGAATGCAGGGACCAAAACCCTGTGCCTTGCCACTTGGCGACGACCCACATTTCTATAAATGGCGGAGAGGCAGGGATTCGAACCCTGGGTAAGATGTTACTCCTACACACGCTTAGCAGGCGCGCACCTTAAGCCAACTCGGTCACCTCTCCAGAAAGAACAAAATGGCGGAGGATGAGGGACTCGAACCCCCAAGGGCAGAGCCCGGCGGTTTTCAAGACCGCTGCCTTACCAATTAGGACTAATCCTCCATTCTAAAACTCTCATATTCTGAGAATTAGGTTGATATATTCCGAAGCGCTCTTTTGAGCTGTCAACATTTTCAAAAAAAATTCTAAAATTCCATTTTTGTTGACATATCTTAGCATAAATCACTTTTTCTCACTCTATGCAGAGAATAGGAATCTTCTATAATCCGAAGTTATTTAAAAGTATTCAAAAACTGAAAGAACGCATTGCCTTTCTTCAGAAAAATGAATATATTATTTCACTTTTGGAAAATCAAAAAAGAAAAGGATTACAGGGAATTTCCTATGTGAAAGGTTTCACAAAAGAGAACATTGACCTGCTTATTGTACTTGGTGGTGACGGAACAATTCTTCTTGCTTCAAAATTAGTTCTGAAAGAGAATATTCCACTTCTTGGATTCAATCACGGTAAGCTTGGTTTTCTTTCTGAATGCGAAAAGCATGAATTCGAACCGGTTTTTGAGCAAATCAGAAAAGGTGCTTATATTGTAGAAGAAAAAATGATCCTTGAGTGCACGTCTTTATCAGATACTAAAATGAAATATTATGCTCTGAATGATTGTGTTCTTTATAAGGGAACATATCCTAAGATGCTTACCTTTAAAATTCTGGATGATAATGAGTACCTCTTTGATATTGAGGCAGACGGGATTATCGTTTCTACTCCTACCGGCTCGACTGGGTATAACATCTCCGCCGGTGGCTCGATCGTTTTTCCTCACACAGATGTACTTTTGCTCACGCCGATCAATCCTCATAATCAGTTTATAAAACCTTTTATTTTTTCTGCAGAGAAAAAGCTCTCAATTCAATATATAAAAGGTAATGAAAAAATCTATGTTGCTATTGACGGTGAAAATGTTGATACAATGAAAAAATATGAGCAAATTGCAATTGAGAAATCATCATATACTTCCAAATTTATTAAGCTTCATGATAAAACTTTCGCCAAAATCGTAAGGGAAAAATTTATAGACTGATGTACACAAAAAAAAACGGATTTGCCAACGCTGATTTTGATCCTAAAACAGTGATCACAATTCCCAATATTGTCACATTGATGCGCTTGATAATTTTACCCTTCGTGCTTGTGTCACTTAATAATGGTCAGAATATTCAGGCATTTATTTTGATATTGATTGCAGGTTTCACTGATGTTCTGGATGGATTTCTTGCAAAGATATTGCATCAGGCAACAACTATAGGAAAAATTCTCGATCCGATAGTAGATAAAATATTTGTAGTAACAATATTGATTTATCTTTATGTTTACCGAAGCTTTCCTGTCTGGGGATTTTATATTATTATTGCACTTGAATTATTAATTATAATCGGTGGTTATTGGCTAATAATGAAACATCATAAAATACCAAGTTCAAATATTCCCGGTAAGATTGCAGTTATTTTTGTCAGTTTAGCTACTTATCTTTATGTTATTGATCTGGATTCTATAAATAACTTATTTATCATTGGAATAAATATAAAAATTTTGACAGTATTAATTGGAGTGATCTTACTTGGCATTGCTACTGTACGCTATGGAATAATATCCAAACGAGAAATAAAAAAAACAATATAACTAAGGAGAATTAATGGCAGCTCTTTATATCACCAGAAGAATCAAAAATATTATAATGATAGGTGTGGTTGTTGTCGCATTGATTATTGCATTTGACAAATCACAGATAATCAATACATTTCTTAAACCGTCAGATATTATGGGGCAGACACCCAAAGAGGCTATTGAATTATTTGAGGAATCAAAATACAATACAAAACTTGAGTTACAGTATACTTCAGCTAATATGCAAAAAATTAAACAAGAAATTGTCGATTTGGTCTTAGAACATGATCTGAAAATAAAATACTCTAAATTTTCATCAAACAATAGCACTTGGTTAATTGAGATACCCCGTAATATGTACAAGCAGATTATTGATAAATTAAGGAATCATGACGAGTTAACTATGGAAGAATTAGTACAAATAGATGATCAGTTATTATCTGAATCTGTTGAAGAAAGAATAAAGGATAATGAGAAAAGAAAAGAAATTCTGAATGAAGGTTTCAAAAACGCTCGAACAGCTTATGATCAGGAAAATTACAATCAGAATATAATGAAAACTGAAAGAATAATTGATTCGCTAAAAACTGTGTTGCAGGATCAGGAGAAGTTTTCAAAGAATATTTACACTAAGTTAGATATTTCCAAATTCGTTTCTCGCGCAGATGTAACACAAGACGCATTCAAGTCCTTTCTCTTAACATTTGTGATTTCTTTGCTCTTCATTTCTGTAGCACTTTTTGTGATTTATTTTATCATAATACTATTCACAAAAACTTTTACAGTACTTGGTATAAAAACTTCGCATGGTCGGGGATCTCGTTATGGATCTGGTTATAATTATGGATCTGGTTCAAGTTATGGATATGGATATGATTATGGGTCAAAGAAAAAAATCAAGAGAAAATATATTAGAAGACCACGGAGCGAAGAAGGTGAGAGTTCTGAAGAACATAAAGATAAAGATAGTGAAGAGAAATAATTTTTGCTATGATTATCTGGCTGAGTTTGATCATCGCAGGACTCCTGCTCATCTTTCTTGAGCTCTTTTTTCATAATCTTACCTTGTTGAGTTTTGGAGTTGCAGCTCTCTTTACCGGAATGATAAATATTCTTGGAATGAGAAATATTCTGATTTTAATATTGCTTTTCTGCTTGTTTTCATTACTCAATTTATTTGTGCTAAAAAAGTTGCTTGCAATGCTGATAAGGAAGAGATAATTCAGTGTTGCAAAGTTTGACAAATAAATACACCCTGTAATTTACTTGGTCAAAATTATAAAATTTTAGGAGATTCAATGCCAGATCATAAATCTTGTAAAAAAAGATTGCGTTCGGATGAAAAAAAGAAAGAACGAAATCACTATGTGAAAAAGAGTATCAGCACGATCATAAAGAAGATCAAGAAGTCCACTGATAAAGCAGAAATGGATGCATTGCTGGTTCAAGCCCAATCTCTTATTGATAAGGCAGTTAAAAAGGGAGTTATACACAGAAATAATGCAGACAGAAAAAAATCAAGGTTAAGTAAATTTGTAAAAAATTTTGAAGCTAATTAGCATTTACTTTGAATAAAAAAAGAATATCTGTTATAGTTCTGCTGGTGGGTATATTTGTTGCCTACCCATTGTTCGGGGACTCACCAGTAACAGTATTACGAACTACTACAGATAATCTTACAATTGAATTCATTCTTCCCGAATATCAGATTCTTGCAAGAGAAGGATACTCATATATCGAATGTCCGGAACTTAAACGAGAAGAGATCGAAGGAAGGATCGATCTTCCTTATTATTCTTTTCTGATCGGAGTGCCCACAAATGGGAATGCGCATTCTACTATTATTTCAAAAGAGGATAGTTTTTTTGATCTAACTGCCCCAGTCGCTCCGTTCCCAAAGTTCATAAAAGACCCTCAAAAAGAAACTTATACTCATGTTTATGAGATAAAACAGGATGTCTATTTACCTGAAACATCGAAAGAATTACTCGAAATATCCGAACCTTATCTCTGGCGGCAACAGACAGTTGTAATGGTGATCATACGTCCATTTACTGTTCATAATAATAGACTTAAGATCATCGATAATCTTAAGCTGTCATTCTCGCTCTCCGGCAGCAAAGTTGCCAACCCATTTACCGATAAAAATTTTGAAAAGATCTTTAAACATACAATAATCAATTTTAATATTTCTAAACATTGGAGTTCGGAGAAACGAGTTCAAAAGCAGGATAATCCCTTTTCACATGCAGATAGATGGTTCAAGATACCGATTACTGAGACTGGAATTTGCAAGCTGACCAAGCAGAAATTATCTCAAGCTGGAATTGACGTAGAAAATCTCGATCCAAATGAAATTAAGGTTTTCAATGGTGGTGGATATTCACAAGATCGCGATATCTGTAATTCGTTATATCCTTTTGAAGAAGTGCCTGTTTTCATAAGTGAAAGTGGATCTGATTTTACAGTGTATTTTTATGTAAGAGGTACAAACGGCTTCCAATTGAACCAAGACTATACGCAATATTATAATCCCTACACTGGTGAGAATATCTACTGGCTTACTTATAATTATAATACGGATATTACTTCACACAACAATTCCCAAAACCAATCTCCACGCGATCAAACAAAACGGGAAGCGCTTACAACATATCGTTATTCCGAGCATTTCGAAGAAGAACATGTGCGCTCTGAACCAGAAGGAATTGTATGGTACTGGCAGAGTTTTACCGGAAGCGGTGCAAATACTAAATACTTCGATTTCACTGTTTCCGAACTCAACACAAACGACCAACAGGAACTTTTTATAGATTTCAATGTTAATCCATATTCTTCCATTACAACCTATGTGAACGGAATATTATTATCTGAATATACCTCGAGTCAATCCCACATTACCTATACAGGAAATTTCTTCCAAAATGGGAAGAATACACTAAAGGTTGTACAGGCAGCATCCAGCTCTCAAACACTCTATTTCGATTATTACGAGATCAGCTATACGAAAAATCTAAAGATGGAGGATAATTACCTTTCGCTTTCTCTCCCGCAGGAAAATATCGAATATACTGTGAATGTTACAAATGTTTCTAATAATGAACTCCAGATATTCAAAATAGAAGATTTTGACCGGGCTTCAAAGATCACAAATTATGATTATGCAAGTAGCTCGCTCTCATTTGTTGCAATTTCGGATACAGCTGGCACTAAATTCTGTATTGTAAGCAATGGGGGATATATTATTCCGGAAGTAATCGAGGAAAAATTTAAACCGCTTGTGTATTTGAATGGCACAGAAATTCGTTCATATCTTAGGGATGATTCAACGCTTGCAAATACTGAAGCTATTATCATTACGCCTGAACAATTTTGGGAAAAATCAAAAGAGCTTGCAGATGTTCATGTTGAGTATGACGGCTTGAATGTGATGGTTGTGAATATCAATGATATTTATGATGAATTTGCTTGGGGTTTGCCCGACGTCGTTGCATTGAGATATTTCTTGAAATATGGCTTTGATTATTATGCCTTAATTCCGGAAAGAAAATTATCTTATGTGGTGCTTGCAGGTGATGGCACCAATGACTTTCGTGGTTATGAACCGGGCTCTGAAGAAAAAAATAAAATCCTTCCTTTCATAAAAGTAACAACTGTATCTGATGACAAGTTTGTCTATTTCACAAGTACAACTCCCGCTTTGATGATAGGTCGGTTGCCCGGTTATACTAATTCTCAAATGGAAGTCATGATGGATAAGACAATTGATTATATTGCACAACCTAATTATGGTTACTGGCGCAACCGTGTGATCATTTGTGCCGATGATTTTCTTAAAGATGGTCGTCATAAAGAAACAGTAAATACTTACAATGCTGAGTTATGTGCTCGCTATATTGAAGATAATGTTGAGTTACTAGAAGTTTATGGAATTCGTTATCCTCTTGATGAGTTTAAAAATCGCCCTGAGGCAAATAAAGATATCATTAAAAAAATAAATGAAGGTGCAGCAGTATTCTATTACATTGGTCATGGCGGCTATGATGTCATGGGTGATGAGGAATATTTTAGAGCAAGCAGAGACATTGGGAAGCTAAATAATGGTGATATGTTAAATTTTTTTGTTGCTGCCTCCTGTGATATAGGATTCTTTTATTCTAATACTACGGAATGTACTGTTGAACGATTTTTATCTACAAAAGGCAGAGGAGCTGTAGCAGCTTTTGCGTCAACTCTTAAGGGGTGGTATGGACCTTGTACAACATTAGTTGGGCATATTGTTAATGGTGCAAGTGAAAGAATCAGAATAGGAGAAGCAGTTTTAATTTCAAAGGTTGTGAGTGCGACTAAGGCATATTATGAAAATTATTTGCTCTTTGGTGATCCAATGTTGAGATCTGCTTTACCTGCAATCAGAGGAAATATTACTATCCCCGAAGAATTCCCAGATTCAATACAAGCACGCCAAACTGCCAAATTACAAGGAACTATCAATACAACCGGTTATCAGTTCAATGAAGTTTTTAATGTGGTTTACGATACCGATTATAAAATTGAATATCCATATGAACATTGGAACTCTACTACTGAAGAATGGGAAATATTATACTTACCTGTTGTTGAAAAGGGGAAAGCAATTTTCAAAGGACCAGTCTCAACACAGAATTATGATTT
>JACNJG010000125.1:7840-12810 GCA_014382685.1 Candidatus Cloacimonadota bacterium | reverse complement strand
ATTACATCCCAGCCAGCTTCTCACGCACCTTTGCACTGGACATATCCATAACCCATACCACGAATGCGATGAGCCATATCAGCAAGCCGACATTATGCCAGCGAAGTAGCTGCTGCTGTTGAAGGAGCAAGAGTCCGATACCGCCACCGCCAACAAAACCGACGATCGTTGCCATGCGTACATTGATATCCCAGCGGTAGATCGTAAATGCAAGATAGGGTGAGATTATCTGAGGGATCACTGCATAGATCCAGGTTTGGAGCGTACTTGCACCCGTTGCTTTGATCGCCTCAACCGGACCGGAATCAATATTCTCGATCTGTTCGGAATATAGTTTCGTCAGCGCTGCAACTGAATGGACCATAAGCGCCAGCATACCTGCAAATGGACCGATACCTACCCACACGCTAAAAATGATCGCCCACACGATTGCTTCGATGGAGCGGAAAATAGTTGCGATCGTTCGAACAACGAGATACACAATATTCCCGAGCCATGTTCGTGGCATCAAATTTCTTGCTGCAAAGAAGCTGAGCACAAAGGCAAAGGGGATGGCAAAGACCGTTGCCAGCAGCGCCAGGAAGATGGTCTCAGCAAGGGCGGAAAGCGCTATATTGAGAAGCTCGGTATTCTTCACCGCACTCTTTAATATAGTTGATTTGTATTCTTGTAAAGTCGATTCGCCAAGTCTTTTTTGAAGGTCATTAAGAAAAACTTTCTTGGTTGAATATTTCCTGTTCTGAATTCCCTCAAGTGTATTGATAACATCTGGAGGAAGGCTCTCGTTCTCCAATTCATCGATGGAGTTGGCAGAGAGGGAGTATCCCGTTACACTCGGATCAAAAATACCTGAAGCTATACCTTTTGCATTTTGAAATTTGGTAAAAAATTTATAAAAGTCAACCTCCACAATATTCATACCAACCACAAAAGTGATGAGAAGTGCTATGATCATGAGATAGCCCCAGGCAGATTTCAGCCAACTTCTTTTTACTTTTCCGGAAGATAAAAATAATTTTACTCCAATGGATCCACGGACAATCTGAAAGATGATCATGGCAAGGAGAGATGCAATTCCGATGTAGAATAAGTCTGCTGTGAACCCAGTCCACTTGTGCATAAGATAATAGAGGCAACCGAAGATATATATCCAGAAAAGGAGATCGGTTGCGATTGATTGAATGACTGCCTTTACTCTATTTTTTTTCTTCATCTTATTTCAACCTCCTCGGCATCTTCTCCGTAAATATCTTTAAATTTCTTATTATCGATTTCGTTTGGAGTGCCGTCAAAAACAATATTTCCATCTTTCAGGGCGACAACGCGTGTGCCGTATTTTCTGGCAAGACTGAGAAAATGAAGAGAACAGAGAATTGTGATATTGTCATTTTTATTGAGTTCTCCAAGGTATTTCATTACGGAATCTGCAGTTGCAGGATCCAGACTGGCGACAGGTTCGTCGGCAAAGATCACACGTGGATTCTGCATGAGTGCTCTTGCGATTGCCACGCGCTGCTGCTGTCCACCGCTCAGGTTTCTGGCTTTGTTCTTTGCAAATAGTTCCAGCCCGACGCGCTGCAGGTTACTCATTGCAATGGCTACATCGTTTTTGTGCATGGAAAAGGTGACTGAATGCCAGAGTGAGACATAGCCAAGCTTTCCGGAAAGCACATTTGTCAAGGCACTCAGGTTTTTGAGAAGATTGAACTGCTGAAATATCATGCCGATTTGGCGACGGATCTTTCGGAGCCGTTTTCCTTTTGCAGTAATGACATTTTCTTCATCTATTTCAATTTCTCCTGAGGTAGGTTCAATGAGCCGGTTCATACATCTGAGGAGTGTGGATTTACCTGATCCAGACAGACCGAGTAGAATAAGGAATTCACCCTCTTTCACTTCGAGGTTGACACCCTTTAGTGCATGAGTGCCTCCCTCGTAGATCTTATGCAAGTCGGTAAGTTTAATTATATTTTTCATTTTATGAATTGGGATGCGTCTGTAGCCAGTGCCTGAAGCGTTTCTCTAACGACATCATAATCTGAGTCATCAGCACGGACAAAGTTGTCAATATCAAGAAGATCAAGTAATATCTGATGACCTTCTTCTGTGCTTGCAAAATCTAATAGTGCATCTACTATCTTGATCCTCATATCTTCAGGAAATCCTTTTCGGAAGGTAACAGTATCATTTGGTATCCATTCTGTATATCCAACTATTTTTATTTTATCAACAATATCAGGGTAGGTATCTATAACAGCTCTACGTGCATCGCGAATGTCGCCATTCTCATCCGGAGGAGACCAGAATGTGCATCCAACATCAGCCGTTCCCTGATAGACTGAAAGGATCGCTTGTGGGTGACCACCAGCAAAGAGTGAACGCGCAGGTTTAATGCCCTTTTTTGAAAGTATTGCAGAAGGATATATATATCCGGAAGCGGAAGCCGCATCAGTGTATGCGATTACCTTACCTTCAATATCATTTAGATCTTCAATGCCGCTTTCTGCCAGGGCGACAAATTGCCCCTTGTATTTTTCAAGTCCGTTACGAACAGTTGTAAGTGCTACTTCAGCGCCAAATTTTTCATTCGCAAGAATATAGGCAAAAGTGGCAAGCCATGCAATATCCGTCTCTTTGGTACCGATCGCTTCTATGACAGAGGCATAGCTTGTTGGTACAGCTACCTTGAAAAAGTAGCCAGTTTTTTCATGAAGATATTCAGCGATCTCCCGTCCGCTTGTAACGATCTTACCGGCTTCCATGGAAGGAACAAAGTACATTTTGATCGGATTTTTCTTTGTTCCGAGAGGAGCATTTTGGCTGCATCCTATCAATAGAAAAACAACCAGCAAAGTAACGAGTGCGATTTTGTATAATTTCATTAAACTCCTTATGTATAGTATTCATCTAAAGGTTCATTTAGTTTTTCAGTACCTTTCAAAGCAAATCTTTCGTCTCTAAGAATGTCAATATTTGTTCCATTTTTATTTACCGCTGTTATATGTCCAATTGATTCATACGGAAGTGTTATATCAATATGACGAAATGTATAAGCTTTGCTCATATCTTCTTTTCTTTGAATTGTTTTTTCATTATCACGTGCAATGATCTCCTTGCCATCAGGATTGTAAACTTGCTTATCCTCTTCAAAGGTGAAGCATGTGTCGCCAACAGCAAAGTGAGGTCCCATTTTTTCGATGATGAGAACAGGGAGCAGATGTAAGATATTAAATTTCTGAGCTACAATATAAGCCAATGTGTTTGTGCCTATTGCAAATTCACCCATAGGAAGAGTTTTGTGAGGGAAAAGAATATTCTCTTCAATATATTTCTTGTTCTCTTCATCGTTATCGAAATTTAAGCAGGAATAATCTGTCACAAAGCCATCTTCAAAAGTGAGTTTCAGATCCTTAAATCTCAATCCTTTCAGATATGTATCTTTGATATGTAGAATTCCGTTTGTACCTTTCAATTGAGGAGTAGTGAAAACCTCGCCGAGTGGAATATTCACATCAGCAGTGCAGTTTACGAAATTAGTTTGTTTTTTGGGATTTGATATTTTCGGTAGCTGGACTTTCAGATCAGTTTCATTGCTGCCCTTTCCTTTTATGTGAGCATAATCAGCAGTATCGAGGGCATCGATGATTTTTTGTTGGATCGGCTCATAGACTTCATTTTTCAGCATGTTGATTGCATAAGTGTCATCAAAGATTTCTTCAAACTTGTCGCCAATCTCAGGAGTGGGGAAAGAAATAATACTGAAACTAGTTTCTTCACGAGGTTTGTAGGTATAGGTAATTTGACTGGCTATGTGCTGTATCTGTTGCACCAGTTTTTGCTGATTTTCGTTAAGTTTGAGACACTCTTTTTTTGTTTTGGGGCTGAATGGTTCTTCTCCGAATGTCTCAAAATATATCAAACCCGAATATTCATCTGTATAATCTTTGCAGAGTTCATAAGCTTTTGCAAGGTTTTTCTTAATCCTGTTGACAAGCCCTTCATCAAGATAAAGCGCCCTGTCAAATCTATGATCATAGGGATATTGTTTATTTGTAGTAGCTCCGGTTACTCTACTCACTATAGCTTTAAGTCCTTTGCTCTGAAGTGCCTGCAAAAGATATTTAATAATTCTTTCGAATCCGGCAGGATAGATCAGCATGATTGTTGATTTTTTGGACATATCCTTATCAGAATTCGTAAAACCCAGTTCATAGGCGTCAGCCATGAAATCTGCAAGATTCTTGATCTTCTTCTCGGGCAGAGAATGCAGATGTTTTGCAATACGGATAGTGTTTTCAGTTATATAACAACCAAAACGGAAAAGGTACCTTTCATCCGCAAGATCAGCATTTTCGATAATATTTTTATAATAATCGAAATCGGGATCATGGGTTTCCATGAGGCGGATTTGCTGATCTTTTACACTGTAGAGAGAATCAATCTTTGTTATAACATTAGTAAGCTTTTCTAAGTTCGGCATATTGTTATCTATAAGATAAAATGCTTCGATAAATACTTCATTCCATTCTGCCATGGCAAATCGCTTATGAAGAAAAGCGTAGGTGATATAATGTCTGGTGTGTATATAAAAATATGAAAAAAGCTGGCCAAAATTGTCGCCAAGCTTTTGTACTGCATAGGTTGGATTAGCCCAGCTTGTGTCATAGTTTTCGGGAAGTATGTCTGCAAAAAAGGACTTATTTTCATTCATGAGCTCGGTCGTTGAGTGAGCAGAAAAGTATTCAGGACTATTTCGCTTTTCAAATTCATAGGATTGCAAAATGAACACGCCAAGATCATGGAAAAATCTGATGAATTCTTTTTTATCCGTATAAGCTTCGAAATTCTGAGTTTGTGTTACTATTTTTTTGATAGATTCTATTGATTTCTCGTACTTTTTTTGAGAGTTTTGATTTTCTTCATTATATATATTTTTGATAGTCATATCAATCCTTATATATTTTTTAATC
>JACNJG010000125.1:0-7484 GCA_014382685.1 Candidatus Cloacimonadota bacterium | reverse complement strand
TTCCGGTCGCATTTGCGGGAATAAAATTACATCTTTTATATTATGAGAATTTGTGAAAAGCATAATGATCCTGTCGATACCGAGCCCGAGTCCGCCTGTAGGGGGCATGCCGTATTCCATTGCTTCGAGGAAATCCTCATCAACTTCACTTGCTTCGACATCTCCCAGCTCTCGCTGCTCTGCCTGGCTTTCAAGGCGTTCTCTTTGATCGATCGGATCGTTCAATTCACTAAAACAGTTTCCGAGTTCCAATCCGCCGATAAATATCTCGAAACGCTCAACAAGTTGAGGGTTATCGAGTTTGGATTTTGCAAGTGGTGATATCTCTTTCGGGTAATCGATCACAAAAGTAGGTTGAATGAGATTGTCTTCCACGAAACGCTTAAAAATCTCATCTATAATTTTCCCAAAGCTCTTCACATCCAGTTCGATCTCATGTTCTTTGCAAAAAGCAAGAAGTTCTTCCATTGTTGAATTTTCAACATCGATGCCTGCATATTCTTTGATAAGTTCCATCATTGGCTTGCGCTGCCATGGTTTTGACATATCAATTGTATGCGCATCATATTTGATCTTCAAAGTGTCGCATACTTCCTGAGCGATACCTGCAAGCATATCTTCGACAAGATCCATAATGTCATTGTAATCTGCATAAGCTTCATACAATTCTATCTGCGTAAATTCGGGATTGTGAGTTCTATCCATACCCTCATTACGGAAATCCTTACACACCTCATACACTTTTTCAAACCCGCCGATGATCAGCCGTTTTAGATAGAGTTCATCAGCTATTCTGAGATAAAGTTCCATATCGAGTTTGTTGTGCTGGGTTACAAATGGCTGTGCCGCTGCTCCGCCATATATTGGCTGAAGGATCGGGGTTTCTACTTCGATGTATCCTCTTGCATCAAGAAATTCTCTCATCATTTTGATGATCTTGCTACGTGTTTTAAAGGTTTCTTTCACCTCCGGATTGAGGAGAAGATCAAGATACCGCTTGCGGTAGCGTAGTTCTTTATCAGCGAATTGGTCATATACAATTTTTTTACCATCCTCGATTTTTTCTTTCACTACAGGAAGCGGTCGGATCGCTTTTGCAAGGAAGGTGAACTCTTCTGCATGAATTGAAAGCTCGTTAGTTTGAGTATAAAAGACAAAACCTTTTACGTGCACGAAGTCCCCAAGATCACACTGTTTGAATATCTTATATTTTTTCTGCCCGATATCATCACGTTTAATATATATTTGAATTTTTCCTGTTTCATCTTCGATATTGCAGAAACTTGCTTTACCCATTTTCCTGAGAGAGCGAATTCTGCCGACAACATCTAAAGTAGTTTTATTATCAATAAATGACTTGGTATTGTCAAAAATCTCTTTAATTTGATGAGTACGTTCTGCTTTTGTGGGGAATGGATTTGCCCCCATTTCGAGCAGGCGTCCAAGTTTTTCTTTTCTCGCATGAATGAGTTGATTTTCATTATCCATGTGAACCTCTATTTATTCAATGATTTATTTTTTAAAAAAGCATCGATGAATTGGTCAATATTTCCGTCCATGACCGCCTGAACATTTCCGGTTTGCTCATCGGTACGATGGTCTTTGACCATGGAGTATGGCTGAAATACATAGGAACGGATCTGATTGCCCCACTCGATACTTTTTTTCTCGTTTTCAATTTTTTGGCGCTTTTTATCCTGCTCTTCTTTATACATTTGATAAAGACGGGATTTGAGAACCTTCATCGCATTATCTTTATTATTGAGCTGCGAGCGTTCGGACTGACATTGTGCAACAATACCTGTGGGAATATGTGTAATACGAACTGCGCTGCTAACTTTATTTACATGTTGTCCACCTGCTCCACTCGCGCGAAATGTGTCAATTCTTAGATCATTTTCATTTATTTCAATTTCTATCGTATTGTCAGCTTCCGGATATACAAATACAGAAGCAAAAGAAGTGTGCCTTCGCTTATTGGCATCAAAAGGAGAGATGCGTACAAGCCGATGAACACCGATCTCCGATTTTAAATAGCCATAGGCATATTTGCCTTTTATCTCCAAAGTTGCGGAACTGATGCCGGCAACGTCTCCGGGCTGCTTATCCATAAGCTCAACTTGAAAATTCTGGTTTTCTGCCCAGCGAACATACATTCGAAGAAGCATCTCTGCCCAATCATGGGATTCTGTTCCACCGGCTCCGGGATGAATCTCCAGAATGGCATTCTTTTTATCGTATGGGTCACTGAGAATCAGTTGTGTTTCTAATTTATCGAGGAAATTATTGGTTTGTGCAAGTTTTCTCTCTGCTTCTGCTTCCAGTTCTTTGTCTTTTTCTTCCTGCAGAATGGCAAGGAAAGCTTCAAGTTCGTCCTGAGATTGTGTTATCTTCTCAGCAGTTTCAATATCTTCTTTCAGAATGCTCAGGTTTTCTGATATTTTTCGTGCACGCTCCTGATCATTCCAAAAATCAGGGCTGGCCATTTCTATTTCGAGCTGAGATATCTTTGCGTTTTTGGTCTCTACGTCAAAGATACCTCCGCAATTCGAGTATTTTTTCTTTTAGATTTTCAACGTCTTTTGCGAATACATTTACATCCATAGGAATCCTATATTAGATAATTTGGTTATTAAATTGCTTTTCCCGGAAGAATATAATCTTCGAGCTCCTGATTAAAATAGCGATCTGTCATTGTGGCGATAAAATCGCGTACTTTTTCTACATCATTCGTATCTTTGAGATACTGCTCACTTTTATGATTAAGAAAGTGATTAAAAATTTTTGAGTCAACATGTTTTTTTTCAAGATCGACCATGTACTTATCAAAAAGAATTGTCATACCGCGTCGAATAGTAAATTTCTCTTTTTTTATCCACGGGTGATTGTAGATTTTTTTATAATTGAATCGCTTCAATTCATACAAAGCATCAGAGGTTTCTTTGTCAAAAGCCACATAGTCTTTATCAAAGCTGTTATAAATAACATTTGTAATGAGGGTGCTCAGGATTTCATCATTTGTAGAGCCCAGTTTGTGAACCGAATCTATGGGAAGTTCATCTCTTTTAAGAAACCCCATTCGTATCGCATCTTCGATGTCCTGACCGATGTAAGCGATAGTATCTGAGATGCGCACGACGCACGCTTCCAGAGTAGCGGGAGGACTGGTTGTGTCCTCAGATTTCATTACTTCGAGAAATTCTTCCAGATCTTTTTCTGTTTTATCTCTCCTTGGATGAAGCTGTTCGTCATGAACTTCTCCATCATGAGATACGATACCATCACGAACCTGGAATGTGAGATTCAACCCCTTTCCATGGTTAGTGATCTGGTCAACAATAAAAAGACTTTCAATATTATGATGAAACCGCCCGATGCCATATTTCAGACAGCACTCATTCAGTATCGCTTCGCCATCATGACCAAAGGGAGGATGCCCAAGATCATGCCCCAGTGCGATTGCTTCTATCAAGTCGAGGTTGAGGTGCAGCAATTTGCCGATGCTGCGGGATACCTGCGCAACATATGTCGTGTGCAGACTGCGGTTTGACATCTCCTCATCAAAGAGATTGGAAAAGTACACGACCTGTGTTTTTCCCTGATATCTGCGATATGCTCCAGTGTAGATTATTCGGTCTCGATCGATAGCAAAAGGACCACGCAAACGTTTCTCATGCTCTACAACCTTCCTGTATGCTTCAGTATTTTTGGTCGCATATCTGGAGAGATGCTCCTCTTCATGAAGATTGGTTTCTTTATAAAGCTTATTTAAGAAATGTTCCTTATTATGCATATGTGTTATTGCAATTACAATTCATGCGTTATTCTGACGTTTGTTGCCTGGACTCCCTTCTCAGTTTCGGTAGCTTCAAATTCGACTTCTTCATTTTCTACAAGTGTTCTGTAGCCGCCACTTTCAATGGAACGCCAATGAACAAAATACTCTTTGCCGTCATCACCGGTAATGAATCCATATCCCTTGTTTTTACTAAACCACTTAGTTTTTCCTTTCATCTGGTCTCCTTAGATCATTTTCCGACATAACACGTATGCCATTGAATTTAAGTATTGTAGCAGTCACTCCCATGCCTTTTGTCAATTTTTCTTTTAAATAAATTTGATGAGTACCGCAGGAGGGGCTATTTTCTTTGAGGATCGCAGTTTTAATATTGAAAAGCCGACAAATTTTAAGGGCTTCTTCAGAGCCCTTTCGGAAGTGTGAAGAAACATTTTCATTCCGATCGTTTATGAGATTATCAATTCCCTCAAGTGTCTGAGAACCGTCACCTTTAATAAAGAAGGAAGGGGGTCGAGGTGTTTGCATGCCACCGAGTTGTTCCGGACATATCGGAATAAGGATATATTTTTCTCTCAGATCTAAAACCAGTTGATCGGTGTTATTACATTCATTATAACAACAACGCAATCCAAGAAGACATGCACTGACAAGAATCATTTCTTTCACGGTTGTAACCCATCCTGACAGTAAAATAATGTCAACAAATATTGACAAAAACTCTGCATAATTTATCAAAACAAAAATGGTAGAGCAGTATAAGACAATAAAGGATTCTCAGTGGATCAAGTTGAATATAAAAAATTCAAAGTTCCACGGTAGAATCTATCATGTTGCCTCATTGGCTGACGTGAATATAATTCTCAAACAAGTTGAAGTTGAATTCAAGAAAACTACACATATTGTTTATGCATACAGATTGATTGATGGGGAGTTTATAAGAGAATATGCAACTGATGCAGGAGAACCGACACATTCTTCGGGACCTCCAATCTTAAGGGTGCTTGCAGGAGATGAGTTATTGAATGTTCTACTGGTTGTTGTTCGATATTTTGGCGGAACCAAGCTCGGTATCGGCGGTTTGATAAAAGCTTATACTGAAGCAGCGCAGGAAGCAGTAAAAAAGTCACGAATAGTGACAAGAACGAACAAAAAAATAATGCTTATTGAAACGAATTACAGAGAACTTGGCGAGATGTTATACAAAATTGATCAGGTGCAGGGAAAGGTAATTGAAATAATTCATGGTGAGAATGTGAAGATCAAAGCCCTTATCCCGATTTCATTTTGCCACAAATTTGAAACCAAGGAATTGGATTAAAAACTTGACTGAACAGAGCAATGAAATTCATTTCAACAAAATTTTAGGAGATAATAATGCTCAGAAATAGTAAAGGATTCTCAATTTATACAGTGATAAGCATTATAGCGATAATTGCCCTTGCGATCATTCTTCTTGTTCCCCAGTTCTATAATGTGAAAGCGCAGGAGAAAACAGACCTGTGTATTGAAAATATGAAAAAAGTAAGAGATGCTATTGACAATTATATGTTTGAAAGAAAGCAATCATTTTCAGGTGATCTTGTAGAACTGGTTCGTACCGGTTATCTGCGCCATGCTTATGAGTGCCCTGAAAATGGACATGGTGATAAATATATTGCAAGCGGTGATTATGAAACCGGTGAAATCATAGTTATATGTCCCAACGAAGAAGATTTCCCGGACCATAAGTTATAGAAATATTTTATTTTTGGAAAAAACAAAAGGGCGAAATTTCTTTCGCCCTATTTTTATTTAATGATATTCTGATTAAAGCCGGAAGAACTTACTGCGCCAGTCTTTAACTTTTGCATCTTCTTTTATTTTGGCATACCATTGATTATAATTTTGATTGAAGAGCTGATTCTCTACCTGAATTCTCTGAGCATCTTTCTTTTCTTCGAACTTATCCATATCAGGAGCTTGGAATTCAACGATCTTTGCAATAAAGTACGCTTTGTTTCCTCTTATAACATCCGTGATCGATCCTGGTGTTTCCAGCTCTATCATTTTTTGAACGAGTTTGACTTCACGCCCCACATCGGGAATATAACTGGTTTCTGAGATAAAATCCGTACTAACAACTTTAAGATCATTATCTTTTACTATTTCTGTAAAATTTTCCGCAGTAAGAATTGGAACGATCGCTTCGGTTTCCTCTTTTTTCAATTTCATCTTTTTTTGCATTGCGATTTTGTTATAAATTTCCTTTTTCACATTTTCAAGGGGTTTATAATGTTTTCCGATTTCATAAGAGATCTGGGCAATGAAATATTCACCCTTGTCGCCTCGATAGGGAGGTGCCACATCTCCTACTTTATTTTTGAAAGCAAAATCTATAAGCATCTGCGCTCTGCCAAGTCCCTGGATATAGCGTGCATCTTCTGCAAAAGGTTCTGATTCCTTTACTTCCAGTCCATGATCCTCGGCAATGACAGTAAAACTATCTGCTTGAACATTTTCATAAAAACCTTGAGCAACAGTTTCAATATCTCTTCGTGCGTCTGCACCGGGTTCGACTTTTACAAGAATATGGCTTGCTCTCATTTCTTCTTCACCATTCTCATTGGTTCGCAAATCTACAGCTTTGATGATATGCCAGCCAAATTGGGTTTTCACGGGCTCACTGATCCCATTAATTTTCAGTGCAAAGGCGGCATCTTCGAATTCTTTTACCATTTTTCCTTTGGTGAAATAACCAAGATCTCCACCCTCGGGACCTGAGGGTCCTTCTGAATATTCTCGTGCGAGCTCAGCAAAATCCTCACCCGAAGTAGCGAATTTATGGATCTTATTAATTTTATCTTCTGCTGCTTTTCTGTCTTCCGGACTCGGTACTAAAGGAAGCGTAACATAGCAAAATTTTCGTTGTGGCTTTTCTTGGTAGCTTTCAAGATTTTTATCGTAATATTCTGCAATCTCTTCATCGGAAACATACACGGAATCGATCTGATCAGCAGCAAATACGATGATATCAGCTTTAACTTTGGTTTCTTTTTTTATGAAATCTTCCAGAACCATCTGATCTGTGATAATGACATCTGCGTTCACAAAATTTCTCAGCTTCTCATATTGCAGGATCTGTTCATAGTATCCGGAAAGCCATGCCCAGTCTATTTTAGGATTTTGCAGTGCCTGCAAATATTTGTTCTTGTCAAATTGTCCCTCAGTTTGGAAAGCTTCATATGTAGTGATCATTTCAGGTGGCTCATTGATCATTTTAGTAGCAACTTCCTTAGGAGAAACATGAATATCAAATCGTGCAATTGCCCCATCGAGAACAATCCTCTGAACTAACTGCTCCCATGTTTGGTCATTCAACCGTTGATATGTTGCATCATCAATCTCTTTGCCCTGGTTTGCTGGATCCTGAATGTAATTTGTATAGGTGTTTTGTAATAACTTATAATATTCATCATATTTTATTTTCTCACCTGCTATTTGTCCTACATAAGGTTTTTCCTGAAAAACGCTGCTGATACCCATTGTTGCCATACCGCCGATAAACACGATAGCAACGATCCAGATAACAGGGCGAGAAATACCACGCATTTTATCTAACATAAAGATAGACTCCTTAAAGAATATATTAGTGGGTAAAATTTTTGGGGCAGCAAAATTAATGCAAGTTTTTTAACGATTGAGTTTT
>JACNJG010000080.1:2321-12914 GCA_014382685.1 Candidatus Cloacimonadota bacterium | reverse complement strand
AGGTGGAGATAAGGCAATCATTACTTCACTCGACCATGCAGTGGATGCACTGGAAGGGAGGACTGGGACGAGGATCACGGGGTGATAATAAGTTGCCATCCGACTTCATTACATTTAAGTCTCCGCTCCGCTACGCCCAGACAGGACGCCTTGACAATGATGGAAATTAGAAATTAGAAAGGAAAAAGAGAAATCCCCAGTCTTCGTTTCACTTCAGTCTCCGCTCCGCTTCGGCGTGACAGGCGAAACAACACTAAAAATTAATGAAATTGAATAAAGAAGAAAGAATCTCCCAAAAGTAATTGTCATCCCAGTTGAATAGAGAAAAAAGATTCAACGGGATAAATTCTGGAGCACATTCGTTACGCTCAGTATAAACTCCGCGAAGAATCTCACAGGAGGTTTAAATATCCAATCAGGGAGATCCTTCACTCACTTCGTTCACTCAAGGATGACAATGAAAATAAAATTGTCACTCTGGGCTTGTCGAAGAGTCTTCCGAGATGTTGATCAATCCTTCCGGTCTTCATTTTGCTACACCCTGACAGTAAAGCGTGAAGCGTTGAGGGATACCCCTTGTTAAAAAACAGTTTGAGCAATCTTTCTCTATTATCTCTGTGTTCTCTGTGGTGGTTTTGTATGGCTTATAGTTTTTATCAAGGTCTGGTAAACCAATTTTTTACATCTAATACAATCTCAAAAAAGTAGACAAATTATTTCTTCTCTCATCAATTCGTTTGAATGCTTATGAAAAATTATTACTATAAATGCTTTTCATGCGGTGCCGGGTGGTCATCGGATGAAATAGAGGAAAATGATCATTACCTCTGCCCAAAATGTGCAGCAAAGAATGAACCTCATTCACCGCTTGTTGGATGCCTGCAGGTTTTTTATGATTACGAAGAAATAAGATCTTTATATACACACGATTTCTTTAAAAAGCTGAATCCGGGTAATGTTTTTCAGTTCCCATTGCTTCTACCATTGAAGAATGAAGTGCAAGAAGTCATGAAAGCTCGAATGACACTGCCTGCCCACTCTCTCAACAAAATTTCTCTTGATTCAAATAAAACCCTATTCGTCCTAGATGATACCCACAATCCAACCTATTCTTATAAAGACAGAGCATCGATGCTGGTTTTAGCAAAAGCTCTAGAACTTGGCAAAGATACGATCTGCACTGCTTCAACAGGAAATGCCGCTTCATCCATGTCTGGTCTTTGTGCGATGGTCGGAATGAGGTCAAAAATCTTCGTGCCCAAGACAATACCACAGGAGAAGTTGACCCAGATACGAATGTATGGCGCTGAAGTGGAAAAAGTTGATGGCTCCTATGACGATGCTTATGATATCTCAATTAGCGAATCAAAGAAACATGGCTGGTATAACCGCAACACAGCATACAATCCACTAACAACAGAAGGTAAGAAGTCGGGTGCTTTTGATATCTTTCTGCAACTGAATTACAAAGCTCCCGACAAGGTATTCGTGCCAACCGGTGACGGAAGCATCATTTCCGGAATATACAAAGGATTTTATGATCTAAAACAGCTCGATCTCATCGAGAAAATTCCAGCTCTTATTGCAGTGCAGGCAGAAGGAAGCTCCGGAATTATTGATTGTTTTGAGAATGGTGATTTTACTTATAGAGAATCCAGCACGATTGCAGATAGCATATCCGTAAATGCACCGAGAAATCTATATATGGCTGTTGATGTACTTGTGAAAACTGCCGGTTTCGGCATAAAGGTAAGCGATGAAGAAATATTGAGGGCTGAGAAAATTTTAAGTCAAAAATATGGCTATTTTGTAGAACCCTCAGCAGCTGCGGCATGGGCTGGTTTCATAAAATATAGCAAGAAGAGCGAGAAGAAAGATGAAAAGATCGTGGTTTTATTGACAGGCAGCGGTTTGAAGGACATCAAGAACGCTGAAAGAGCTTTGATGATGAAAGAAATATGATTCCTAAGATTTTTGGATTGATCCTTGCTGCGGGTTATTCAAGCAGAATGGATGATTTCAAACCACTCGTGCATTATGATCAAAAACCCTTTATCGAACACATCATTAATAAACTGATAGCAGTGTGTGATGAAATACTTATCGTGACGGGATTCAATGGATATATGCTCGAGGATAGTGTTAAGGTGATTTACAATGGCAAACAAATCTTGAAAAAAATTGATTTTATTCATAATGAAAATTTTGCACGGGGGATGTTCAGCAGTGTACAGTGCGGCTTGAAGGCGCTTATCAACGAAATGAAGGAAAGTGATTATGTGATGCTTCATCTTGTTGACCAACCACATATTTCCGAAATGGTGTATGAAAAACTGGCTAAAGAAGCACGAAGTTCCGCCCGGAAGGTCATATTGCCTTCTTATGAAAAGAAAGCCGGTCATCCAATTATGTTATCAAAATCTGTGGTAGAAAAAATTATTGACGCTCCTGTCTCAGACAATCTACGAGATATTTTAAGAAAATTTCACGATGAAATTAGTTATATAGAAATTTCAGATGAATCGATTATTCAAGATGTGAACACACAAAAAGAAAGAGAAAGGTATCTTAAATAATATGGATATCATAGAAAAAACTTATCGGCTCAAGAAAGACAATATTCCTTTTGTGGTCGCTACAATTATAGAAGCAGATGGCTCGACACCCGGAAAAACAGGTTTTAAGATGATCATAACCGAGAGTGGGGAAACCTTTGGGTCGGTTGGCGGTGGCTTAATTGAGAAACTGGTTGAAAAACAGGCATTGCATTTTCTGAAAAGGGGAATGGGCGGAACGAAGGAATACGACCTAAAGGGAGAAAATGCTTCTTCCAAAGAAGTATCCGGAATGATCTGCGGGGGTAATGTAAAGGTCTATTTTGAAACACATATCCCCAAGCGAAAAGTCTATATATTCGGCGGAGGGCATGTTTCACAAGCACTGGAAAGGACACTTCCTACAGATAAATACTACTTGGTAATTATTGATAACCGTGAAGAATTCTCATCAAAATCAATGCACCCATTAGCTGCTGAAAGAATATGCGAAGAATATATAAATTTTCTAAAAGATTTCGAGCCGAATCTCGGTTCGTATGCAGTCATAGTAACGCACGGGCATAGGTTTGATTATGATGTTTTAAGAATGATAATAAAGCGAGATCTTGCATTCGATTATATTGGCATGATAGGATCTAAGATGAAAGTGAAAGCGACACTGGACAAAATAAAAATGGAACTTGGTGAAGTAAATTTGGAAAATCTGTATTCACCCATAGGAATCGATCTTGGAGGTTCTTCCGCTTCTGAGATTGCGTTGAGTATTGCTGCAGAAATGCAGGCAGTTGAGTATAACAAGGAAGTACCTCACATGAGGATCGTTTGAATAAAATGAAACAAAATAACGAAGTACGAGTCGATGCTGCTTCAAAAATTGCCGGAATAGAGAAATACACAAGAGATTTACCTATTAAAAATGCACTGATAGCAGGTACGGTTCGTTCTTCAAAGGCACATGCAAGAATAGAATCCATTTCTTATGATAAAAATTATGATTGGTCTAAGGTGACAATTCTCTCGGCAAAAGAAGTGAAAAATAATTATGTCGCCATTATAAAAAATGATATGCCATATCTCGCAGATAAAGAAGTGAATTATTTCGGAGAGCCGATCCTACTCCTTGCTGCAGAAAACGAGAAAATACTTCTCGAAGCAAAGAAGCATATCATGATCGAATATAAAGAATTGGCAGCAGCTACAACGCTGAAAGTGTCTATTGATCGGAATCGAGCCGAAGATGTGTTCGAAGAAATACTTCTTGAAAATGGTGAGGGAAATAAAACTTTTTCAACCGCTTATGAGATTATTGAAGATATATTTGAAACAGGATTTCAGGAGCATGTATATCTTGAACCGCAGGCAGTTGTCGCCATACCGGATGGTAACACAATTCATATCAAAGGTTCGATGCAATGTCCGTATTATGTGCAGAACGCCATGAATGAGCTTTTCAAGGGCACAGAAATAAAGGTGGATGTTACGCAGATCATGACTGGTGGCGCTTTTGGTGGTAAGGAGGATTTTCCTTCATTAATTTGCGGACATGTCGCCCTGCTTGCACGTAAAACAGGCAGACCCGTTATCCTAAGTTATAATAGAGAAGAAGACATTCGATTCACCACAAAACGGCATCCTTCAAAAATACATGCAAAAGCTGTGGTGAATTCTGATGGAAAGATTCTGGCTCTCGATATGGATATTTTGCTTAATAGCGGTGCCTATGCAACTTTGAGTCCTGTTGTACTTGCGCGAGCTGTACTAACATCTTTTGGGTGTTACAAAATTCCAAATGTTAGGATCCATGGCAGAGCAATAAAAACTAATATTTCTCCCTGCGGTGCATTTCGCGGTTTTGGTGGACCTCAATCCTTATTCGCAATTGAGATGCTTATTGAGAAAGTTGCCCAGACATTAAAAATTCCGGTTTGGGAAATTAAAAAAGCAAACATGCTTTCTCTCGGCGACACATTGCCAACAGGTCAGCCAATCGATTATAGTTATGGTTTACCCAAGTGTGTTGAGAAGATTTTGGAAAGTTCTGAATACGAGAAGAAATATAAAGAATTCAAAAAATATAATGAAAATGAATCTGATCAGACGAATATTCTTAAAGGTATAGGAATTTCTCTTGCTGTCCACGGATGCGGTTTTACCGGAGTTGGTGAAAATCGTATTAAAGCAATTGCAGAGATGGAGCTTCTACCTGACGGAAAGGTGCTTGTCAAAACTGCAAATACAGAGATGGGACAGGGAGTTGATACGGCATATAAAATAATAGTCTCCGAGAAATTACACTTGCCTTTCGATGATATCATAATTGAAGAAAAAAATACAAGCAAAGTCCCAAACAGCGGTCCAACTGTTGCTTCCCGCAGCACGATGATCGTGGGCAAGCTGCTACTTGATAATTGTGAACGGATACTTGATGTGCTGTCATTAAAAGACTTGGAATTTTCATTACAGGATTTCAAAGAAGCTGCACAACAATATTTCAAAACCCATGATACACTCATTGTGCAAGAAGAATATAAACACCCGGATTTTATCTCATTCGATGAGAAAACCTATAAAGGTTATGGTTACCCTGTTTATTCATGGTCGGCAAATGTCGCCGAAGTGGAGATCGATCTTACGTCATATCAAGTTGAAGTAAAAAAGTTCTACACAGCTAATGATGTTGGCAAAGCGATAAATAAGCAACAGTCTGAAGGACAAATTCAGGGTGGTATAATTCAGGGAATCGGGTATGCAGTGTATGAAGCGCTATGCATAAAGGATGGAGAAGTCCAGAATAGGGGATTTCGCGATTATATCATTCCCACAATTCAGGATATACCGGAAATGTATGTGGATATTGTTGAAGATACTTATTTTAACGGACCTTACGGAGCAAAGGCGCTTGGCGAACTTCCATTTGTAGGGGCAGCCCCGGCAGTTGCTTCGGCAGTGAGTTTTGCAATAGGAAAAACTGCAACAAAAATACCCCTGACTCCTGAAGTAATAGCAACATTGATAGAGAACAGTAATTATGAATATTGATCTAATAGTAAACGGAAAACCTGTTTCAGTTGAGGTAGAGCCGCTGGATCGGCTTTTGGATATATTGAGAGACAAGTTCGATCTCACAGGCACAAAAGAAGGATGCGGTGAGGGTGAATGTGGTGCGTGTACGGTATTTATGAATAATAAACTTGTTAATTCATGCCTTGTTCCTGCGATGCATTTACAGAATGCCAATGTTGTCACTATCGATGGCTTGCGTGATTTTGATTTCTTTAAACTGATCTCAAAAGCTTATGAAGAAAATGGTGCCGTGCAATGCGGTTTTTGTACTCCTGGATTTGTTATGTCAACGATAGATCTTTTACGAAAAAAGTCAGAAAAAAGTATTGGCGACGAAGAAATAAAAGATGCATTCGCAGGTAATATTTGTCGCTGTACAGGATATGAAAAAATAATAAAAGCCGTACGCCAGTTGTTTACGATGAATATTAAAGTCCCGGAGAGATTTTATGAATAGCATGCAATGCTACTCTCCAAACACTCTTGATGAATATCAGAAAATATATTCTGGAATTGCGGAAAAGAATATCCTTGTTTTTTCGGGTGGAACCGACTTGATGATAGGAAGGCATGAACTATCGCAGGATGCAATCATTATTGACATTTCGGGAATCGCTGAACTTAAAGGAGTTGAAAAAAAAGAGAATAAGATTTTTATTGGCTCCTGCACGACATTGAATGAGCTTTTATACTCTCATAAGATACAGAATGACATTCCGATTTTGATCAAAGCTATCAAAACAATGGCTTCCGAACAGATCCGCAACAGGGCAACGATTGGCGGAAATATTGGAAATGCGTCGCCTGCCGGTGATACGATCACTCCGCTTGTTGTATTGGAAGCAAGTATCCAAATTTATTCACCTGAATCCAATGAAGTCAAAACTATACCACTTGAAGCACTTTTCAGCGGACCTTGTGCAAGCACTCTGCAAAATGGTGAGATCATCACAAAAATTATTATCCCGCTGTTTGAAGATAAGGACATATTTTGTTACTTCAGGAAGATTGGACAGAGAAATGCGATGACCATTACAAAGGCGTCTCTGTCTGCAATTGCGAAATATTCTGATAGTAAAATCGAATGGATAAAGCTCGCTCCGGGTAGTGTATCTCCTGTAGTAAAAAGGATGAGTAAAACTGAGGAATTTCTGCAAGGTAAAAAACTTACACCTGCTGTTATCAATGAATCAAAAGAAATAATTGGAAAAGAAATTTCTCCAATTACCGACATTCGTTCTACAAAAGCATTTCGGGTGCTGATCACGAAGAATCTGCTTGCTGATTGCCTTTCTGAGCTTATAAATCGACATTGATTGTAAAAACTCACTGGCTAATTTTTTGTCTTCACCAACAAAATAATACGAATTCGAATAATCAGAAAACTAAATTTTCTTGACAGTTCATTGTGCATGAAAATTCAAAGAGTCAACAACTGGAAATGAAAGGCAGGTACTCGTGGCATCAGAACAAACTCTATGTCTCATCAAGCCCGATGCAGTAAAAGCAGGAAATATCGGGCATATCATTACGTTGATCGAAAACAATGATTTCACAATTCGGAAATTAAAAATGCTTGAAATGAATCGTGAAATTGCAGAGAAATTTTATTCTGTGCATAAAGGGAAGCATTTTTATGAAAATCTCGTTGAATTTATGACAAGCGGTCCAATCGTTGCGATAGTGCTCGATCGCGATAATGCTATTGCAGGTTTCAGAGAATTGGCAGGCAGTACGGATTCCTGGAAAGCTGCAGAAGGTACTATTCGTCATTTGTATGGTACCGATAACCAGGAAAATGCAGTGCACGGATCGGATAGCCCTGAAAGTTTCGAATATGAACACGGAGTGATCTTCGAGTCATGCAATTGTCATTAAATGTTCATAAAGTAGCATTGCTCAAAGGCGGCACTTCCGAAGAACGGGAAGTCTCCATCCATACCTGCGATGCAGTTGAAAAAGCTCTGAAATCATTACATAAAGAAGTATTGGTTGTCGATCCGGCAGATTTTGTGGAAGACGATGTCTTCAACTATATGAAATTTGTGGATCATATTAAGAAATCAAATGTTGATATTGTATTTATCGGTCTGCACGGTGGTGATGGAGAGGATGGTACATTCCAAAAATTATTCGAGCTTGCAGGCATTCCTTTTGTGGGCTCATCATCCGAAGCGAGCTACATCTCGATGAATAAGAAGATTTCTAAACTGCTGGCTCAGAATCTTGGAGTACCTACTCCCAAAGCTCTTTATTTTCGCAAAAATGGGACAAGACCATCCTATAATGAAATAAGTAAGCAGCTCGGACATGAACTTGTCATCAAACCAAATGCATCCGGCTCGTCGGTCGGTGTTACAATTTTGAATAATGCCGATGGATTTGATGCTGCTATCGAACTGGCATTTTCTGTAAATGATGATATTCTTATTGAGGAATATATTCCCGGCAGAGAGATAACTGTTGCGATGCTCGGGAATAAGGCGCTTCCTGTAGTGGAGATCAAACCGAGTGGCGAATTTTATGATTATATTCATAAATATACTAACGGATACACTGTGTATGAAACTCCTGCAAAATTAACTCAGAAGGAAGCTGAAATCGTATTGGATTACGGCAAGAGGATTTATAATGAATTCAAATGCTCGGACTATGCACGTGTTGATTTTCGATTCGATGGGAAGAAATTCTATTTCCTCGAGCTGAATACACTTCCCGGCATGACCTCCTTGAGTTTGGTGCCCATGGCTGCAAAAGTTGTCGGCATTTCATTTGAAGAATTAATAAGAAAGTTAATAGAAAGAGATCTTGACCGAACCACGAAAGAACACGAAATAGCACGAAAGAAAAAGCATATTATAAAAATAAATTAAATAGTTATATAGCTTTTTAGAGAGATAAAAATATGAAGTAAGGTTATATGAATCATAGGATGAAGTAACCGAAGGCATAGTATGAAAAAAATTAAATTTAGATTCGTTTTGATCTTTTCAATTTTTGTGTTTGTCGCAGTTATTCTTTTGTCGATGACCCGGATTTATAAGAATCTTGAACTCATCTGGATAGATACGAATTTCAATCTTCGTGGACCGCTCGAAGTTTCGAAAGACATTGTGATCGTTGATATCTCTGATCAAGCATTCGAGGAACTTGGAAGATATCCATTTCCGCGGAGTTATTTTGCACATCTTGTAGAAAATCTCAATCAAGCCGGTGCAGAGCTCATCATATTTGATATTGAGTTCACAGAACCGACACTCGCAAAGGAGGACGTCGATCTCGCTGTTACCTCAGCAAAGTATGGAAATGTTATTTTTGCTGGAAAATTGAGCGAGAAAAGAACCGGCGCTTCGATCACACTCAGAATTGTCCCGCCTATTAAGGAGATCACAGATAGAGATTTGCCGTGGGGTTTGGTTGGTATATCTCAGGATCAGGATGGATTTGTGCGCAAATACACCCTCTTCTCAACCTTTTCAGGTGAACCTTACTACACAATTGGCGTGAAGGGATTGCAAATGTTTCTTGCCCAAAAAAGAGGTGAGGAACCTAAGATTTTCAATTCTATCAATAATTTTGTACTCGGATCCTTTGTTATGCCCAAATATTCCGGCAATACGGTTTTTATGAACTATTATGGTCCAGCGAATACTTTTCCGTATTATCATATAGATACTGTGTTGGATGATAGCACATTTCAGGTGCGCACCGAGGAGAGTTTCGGTTTCGAACTCAATCTCTTTGAAGAACATCTAAAAGGTAATACTTTTAAGGATAAGATTGTCCTTGTCGGTGCCTCAGCAGAAGAACTTCACGATCTCTTTCTTACTCCATTTTATAATCCCGGGAAAGGACAAGGGCTTACGCCAGGTGTTGAGATCCATGCGAATTTCATCGAGATGGTGCTGAACTCAAATTATCTAAAATCATTCAACTATCTGTATCTTGTGCTTGGTTTATTGATATTTATTTTTATTGTGAATATACTTTTTAACTTCTTCAAGCCCACGATCAATGCTGTGATCGGAGCACTGCTGATCATTGGGTATCTAATTTTTGTGTATGTCATGTTCTCGACTCATCATACTATTGTGAATGTCACAGAAGTTCCGACCGCAATTCTGATCTCATTTTTTGGGAATCTTATCATGCAGTATTATGTGGGCAGGAAAGAGAAGCTCTTTATCAAAAAGGCATTCCAGCAATACGTGGCAAAAGATATAGTGGATATTATCGTGAAAGATCCCAAGCGGCTTAAGTTTGGTGGTAAGATTCAGGAACTCACTGTGCTCTTTTCTGATTTGCGTTCATTTACTGCATATTCCGAGCAGCATGAGACCCAGGAAGTTGTGGAGATCCTGCGTGAATATTTGACCGAGATGGTGGATGTGGTCAAGGATAACAGCGGAACGATTGACAAGTTCATTGGTGATGCGCTCATGGCGCTTTTTGGTGTTCCCTATTATTATGAAATGCATGCTTACAATGCGTGCAAAACTGCGTTGCTTATGGCTGAACGATTGAGAAAATTACAAGCAAAATGGGAAAAAGAGGGCAAAGATCCTGTGCAGTTCGGTATTGGAATTCACACCGGTTCGGCACTTGTGGGAAATCTTGGCTCAGAGCAGATATTTGACTATACAGCGATCGGTGACACTATTAATACAGGAGCGCGCATCGAGCCGATGAATAAAATTTATGAGACTGAGAATCATATAATTATCAGTGAAACCACTTATGAAGCCGTGAAGGAAAGAGTTGAAGCACGTTATTTAGATATAAAAACACTCCGAGGAAAAGGTAAACCGTTCAAGTTGTACGAATTAATCTCACTTAAGGAAGATGTGAATGTGCAGAAAACGATAGAGTAGGGGTAATACAATTGCATTAACCGAGCTAAACTCAAGCCAAAAAATGTAACAAAGAGAGCACAGAGAATGAATTATATTGTAGATAATGTTCAGAAAGACAG
>JACNJG010000080.1:0-1377 GCA_014382685.1 Candidatus Cloacimonadota bacterium | reverse complement strand
GGATTTATTATAAAAACCTCTCAAAACAAATTTGAGTTTAGCGATAAAAAAAAGTTATTCGAAAAGTGGGTGGAGAATTATGGAGAACGCTTGCGACCAAATCTTTTGATAGGAACCTATAAGATTTCTCCCAAAATGGATATTCAAAAAATAGCTCAAATACTGAAAAATAGCACTATTGATTTTGCTTTCGGGGGTGAAACAGGAGCAGAAATTCTATCTCAATATTTTAGAGCAGGTTGTGTCGATCTCTTTATTCCGGAAGAAAAAATGTTGGATGTGATCAAACAACTAAAATTAGCGCCGGCAAAAGAATATAATATTCGTCTCTTTAATTTATACTCAGATGAATTGTTATTTAAGGATAAATTTTTTTCTATTCCCCTTGTATTGCCTATAATGATGTATGTCGAACTTCTTTTTCAGGGGAATGATAGAGCAATAGAAACAGCAGAAATAATCTTTGATAAATATATAAAAGAGATGTTCAAATGAAATTAGAACCTGAATTAATCGCGACTCTAAAAATACTCGATAAATATTTTCTGAAAAAAGGAATAAATTATACTCTAATAGGAGCACAAGTACCTCGCATACTGATAAATTTTCCAGTAATGTCAGAACATAGACCAACTCAAGATATTGATATTACTCTTCGATCAAATTCCTGGAAAGATTTTGAGATAATAAAGCAAGAACTTTTCGATTTAGGATTTAAAGAAGATCGTTTTGAATTGAGATTTATATTTCAGGATACGGTTTTGGATATTGTTCCCTATTTAAATAGTGAAGTTAAGAATGGTATCCTGACATTACCCGGTTCGGGAAATACTCTCAATGTTATTGGGTTTGATCGTCTTCTGGAAAACTCAATAAAAATAGAAATCCAACCGGATTTACATATTCCGGTCGTTCCTTTACATATTTTACTTTTCACCAAAATTTTAGCTTTTTTAGATAGAGGAATAAATCGTAATATAACCAAGGATATTGAAGATATATTATTTATTTTTCAAAATTATGAATCGTTGGAAATGAGCGAAAGAAGGTTTGATATAACTATTCCTTTGGAAATGAATTATGAAGATCGGGGTGCATTTTTGCTGGGGACTGACCTGAAACAATATCTGCAAAAAGAAGAACAAGGATTTGTTGTATCTTTTCTTGAACATTTTAAGGATGAATTCTCAACTGTTATTCAGAAAATATCTAAATATAACTCAGGTAAGAGTAAAGAAATTTTTCATATGTTTAATGCATTTAGGAATGGATTCGGATCATGACTTATTTATTATTGCAACCTTTGAGTTCCACAATTATCGAATACTTCATTGTTAATAGTAGAACAAAAAGTTAATGAAATATTAAAAATTTCAC
>JACNJG010000113.1:4636-12951 GCA_014382685.1 Candidatus Cloacimonadota bacterium | reverse complement strand
TGTGAAAATGCGCTAGAATATTACACTGGTGTGGACGTAAAAGGGAGAAAGATTTATATCATCGGAGAAGATACAGAAAAAGTAACACGAGACGATTATATACACATCACGAACCAGACTACACAGGGAATAATTTTGGACAGGAAAGTTGTCAGCGAACAAATAATAACGATTGACAATGCAATCTTTTCATGGGTAACAGTCCATGTTAAAATCGTTCAACAGAAGGGCGAGAAAGATCCCTACTTCTCTCTCGATGCATCGCTTAATAAGGTGCATTTTCAGGAATTCGAGACACTTGAAATATTTTGTGTACCTTCAAAGGATTGCTTCATCACCATTTTAAATATCTGCTCAAATGATACAGTGTATGTGCTTTTTCCAAATAAATATAGAGAAGATAATTTAGTGAAAGCAGGTGAAACATTTGAAATGCCGAATGAGCAGGATAGGAATATCGGTCTGTCATTACCGGTTAAGCTATTACCGGGAAAGATCACTGATAGTGAGATAATAAAGATCATCGCCACTAAAGAAAATCTTAATCTTGTAGAATTCAAGAATGATATGGTCTATGGTACATATAGCGCATCGCTAAATAAACTAATGCAAAGGTTGATCACCATTCCGCAAGACCAGATCGTTGAGTATGATCTTGTGTATTTTGTGCATAAATAGTTTTTCCGTAACGCAAGACTCCGATCTTGCGCAAAATATCCTCAACATTGGAATGTTGAGTTACACTGAAAAACAATAAATATAGATTTGAAAAATTAACAGGAATTGATACCTATGAACAAATTTTCATGCTCATTTGTTTGTGATTTTGGGAGTAAAATCCAGATTTATTTTGTGCTATACAAAAAATTAATAAACGAAAATGCAGTTGATTTTGAAAATTCATAAACTTTCTCAGAAAAACTTGACACGTTGACAAGCACCAACGGTTTTACCGACCAAATAAGTTACTTCAAAAGAAATTTATTATATGATTAGACCTAAAAGCTTGAGTGAGAAAGGACAGAAATGGTCGTTTCAAAATCCGATCTAATTAAATTTTTCGATACTATACAATCAAAATTTGATGTTTTTGTTCCATATCAGACAGAGAGAGAAAACGATGATCTAGTTTTCAAAAAATATGATCCGGATAAAGAATTTATACTGGATAAATATCGAACTGTCGATCCTGTAAGAACTCTGTTTTATATGCCTTCAGAAAGCGTGCTTCCCCCTTCTGCCAAGTCCAATAAGAGGATCATTGCAGGTGTGAAAAATTGCGATCTGCTTGGGCTTGCAGTTCTGGATGATGCACTTCTCAAGGATAATTTCGTTGAGCCGAATTACAAAATCTGGAGGGATAGTTCATACATCATAAGTTGCGATTGTACAGATACGTTGCAGACATGTCATTGTGTTTTGCTTGATAATAATCCATATCCAAATAATGATACGGAAGGGCAAGCATTATTTGATCTCAATCTTTCTCCGGTTGATGATAAATTCATTATTGAGGTTGGTAGTAAGAAGGGTGAGGAACTTATTGAGAAGATAAAGGAAGTATGCTCGCTGGCTGAAGTTACTGATAAAGATAAAGAAATTCGCGAGGCAAATCGTGCTGAAGTTCTTAAAAAAGTCAGGGATATAAATTCTGATTTCACGCCGGACAGACATTATGATGTTATCACAGAGAATAAGGAAGCTTCTGTTTGGAAAGACTTCTGCAATGAATGTGTCCAATGCGGTGCATGTACAAATATATGCCCGACCTGTTACTGTCTTATTCTTAATGATGAAAGCACGAAGGAAGAATTCCGCAAGGTTCGTTCATGGGATTCCTGCCAGCTTGTGGGATATGCCGAGGTCGCAGGAGGAGGAACCCCGCGTGAACACCGATGGGAAACCTTCAGAAACCGCTATCAATGCAAATATAATTTTATGAAATTTAATTTCGATAAATTAGGATGTACGGGCTGCGGACGTTGCATTTCCGCCTGCCCTGCAGAAATCGATTTACGAGAAGTTATTCAAAGTTTACAGGAGGTTTAGGTTGCCAGACAAAAACCCCTATGAAGTATTAAAAGCTGATGTCCTCGAAGTAATCGAAGAATCTCCAACGATCAAATCTTTCTATCTCAAGCCCGAGAAACCTTTTGAATTTGCTACAGGTCAGTTTATTGAACTCTCATTACCCGGAATTGGTGAGGCGCCATTTACTCCTTCATCATCACATTATGAAACAGAAAAAATGTGGGTGACCATCATGAATGCCGGATTTGTGACCAATGAAATTCATAAAGTCAAAAAAGGCGATGTGATGGGCATTCGCGGACCTTACGGAAAGGGCTATCCTCTTGATAAATTCAGAGGAAAAGATGTCCTTCTTCTTGGTGGTGGTGTAGGACTTGCTCCACTTCGATGCCTTCTCCAAACCATGATCCATGACGTCAAAGATTACAAAAGTATTACTGTGTGCTTCGGCGCTAGAACACCTGCAGATATGATCTACAAGGATCAGATCGATGAATGGAAGGCCGTTGAAGGAATTCATCATCTCTGTACAGTCGATAAATGTCCTGATGGTGTCGATTGGAATGGGAAAACCGGAGTGGTCACAGTTCTGCTGGATGACATCAATATTGATCCCAAAGATGCGATCGCAATTGTATGCGGACCTCCTATTATGATGAAGTTCGGAACCTTTTCTCTGCTCGATAAAGGTCTTAAACCGGAGAATATCTATCTGTCTATGGAGAAAAAGATGTACTGCGGATTCGGTCAGTGCAGGCATTGCGTAATGGGTAAATATTATGCATGCAAAGATGGTCCCGTGTTCACTTATGAGCAGATCAAGGACGAAGAAAAAATCTGGGATTAAGTTTATATATTAAAGGAAAGACAGTATCATGAAAAGATTATTTGTAGATATACCAAAGCTTCTCAAAGAAGAAAGTCTCGAATGCATTGATTGTGAATATCTTTACCACGAAGGAGCTAATCGCGGTGTATTTTCTATTGTAGAGATCGCAGAATTCGGCGCTTACTGCCGCCAGTGCAAGGAATCCTTCTGCATCGAAGCATGCCCCAAAGATGCACTTGAACATGACGAGAATAATATGATCGTTCGTCATAATATGCGCTGTGTTGGCTGTAAGAGCTGCATCCTTGCCTGTCCCTTTGGTACGATCTTTCCGGAGGTTATCAATTATATATCACAAAATTGTGATTTCTGTTTGAATCAGTTGGAAAATGACCCGAACTATGTTCCGCTTTGTGTGAAAACTGCACCAAATGAGACGCTCACAATGGTCGATATCGATGAAGACGATCCTGAAAATAATATCTATCTTGTGGGCAGCAGAATGGCAGTAAAAACACATCATTGGCGCAATAAAGTCGGGAAAAATAAATAGTGTAGGATGATGAGGTTCAGGAGATAAAATGCTAAAATATTTGTTCTATTTGCTCGTGTTTCCCGGTTTTCTTTTTGCTTCTGTGTTCGGTCTTATCGTAGGATGGATAGAGAGAAAGGTCAGTGCACGGGTACAATTCCGTGTTGGTCCTCCGTTCTTTCAGAATTTTTATGATGTATTCAAATTGTGGGGAAAAGAGATCATTCTTATTAAGAACACTCCATATTTTATATTTGTAATTGCACCTATTATTGCTTTTGCATCCGTAATAATGACCTCTACGATCGTGGGCATGTCTTTCTTCTATCATGTTGGCATCGGCGGTGATCTGATTTTCATAATATATCTTATGGTTATCTATTCTGTTTGTTTGATACTTGGTGCATCTTCGACCGGAAATGTATATTCCAGTATTGGGGCAGGAAGAGAAATGAAAATGCTCATTTCCGATGAACTCGCTTTCGTGCTGGTTATCCTTGTTCCTATCATTCAAGCAGGATATAAGATCGATCTTACACAAATTTTAGCATATCAAAACGCAAACGGTATGATCATTGGAAGCGCTTCCGGCATTATTGCATTCATCGTTGGCATCCTGTGTCTTCAGGCAAAGATGGGTTTGGTTCCCTTTGATATTGCAGAAGCCGAAACAGAAATTGTTGAAGGTCCGCTCATGGAGTATTCCGGTCCGCTGCTTGCTTTCTGGAAACTGGCACATTATATGATGTATGTATTCCTTCCTATGCTTCTTGTTATTCTTTTCTGGGGCGGAATGAGCTTTGCTTCTTTCGGATCGATAATGGCTGGAATCGGGAAGTACTTGCTTATCGTGGTTGTTATGATTCTGATAAGAAACACAAACCCGCGTGTACGTATTGATACTGCAATTAATTTCTTCTGGAAATGGGCAAGCCCCCTTGCTCTTATCGCCGTAATTCTGGCAATCATAGGAGTGTAAATTATGGCATTCTATAATAAAATTATTAAAAAATCAATTTGGGTTTTCCATGTCAGTGCCAGTCCGTGTAACAACTGCGATATTGAAATTCTCGATCTCATAACTCCCGGATATGATATTGAAAGATTTGGAATAAAACTGGTCGGTTCGGTTCGCCATGCAGATGTTCTCCTTGTGACTGGAGTAGTGTCCTATAAAGTTGCTCCGCGCATCAAACAATTATACGAGCAGGCAGCAAAGCCCATTTTTGTGATCGGTATCGGAACCTGTACTGCAGGAGGAGCAACCTTTAAAACAAGTTATAATGCAGCGGGAATGCCTCTTGAAAAGATCATTCCTGTTAATGCCTACGTAACGGGATGTCCCCCGAAACCCGAAGCTATGATAGATGGCGTATTAAAATTATTAGGAACATTAAAATGAGCGATAAAGGTACAGAATTTTTTGAAAAATTTCAAGATAAAATGACGAAAGTTATTAAGAAGCCAAGAAGAAATTACTTTAATGTAAAGAACGAAGATCTTTGGGAGATATCCGATTATCTCTTTAACACAATGGGATGCCGTCTTTCTATCTGTACTGCAACAGAGGTTTATGACGGGCTCGAAGTTCTTTACCATTTCTCTGACGACACAACTGGAATTTATTATAATCCGCGTGTCAAAACTGGTCTGAAAAATCCTGAAATAAATTCAATAACACCACTGATCGAAGGTGCGAACTGGATCGAAAGAGAAATGTACGATCTTTTTGGTATTAAGTTCAAAGGACATCCCGAACTGAAAAAATTGCTGACAATAAACAATCCGCATTTTACTGAGGATGACCATCCTATGCGTTTTAATCGCAACAGAACGAAAGAGAAGTAACAGGTTTATGCAGAGGAGCATGCAATGAGCAAATGTAGAATTCCTTTAGGTCCTTTTCATCCTTTGTTGGAAGAAGCGGAATTCTTTGATATAAAAGTCGAAGGTGAAAAAGTCGTTGATATTGAAATGGAAACCGGTTGGATGCATAGAGGTCATGAAAAGATATCCGAAACAAGATCATACACTCAGTCAATATTCCTTGTTGAGCGTATTTGTGGTATTTGTTCGACCTCTCATCCCTTTGCTGCAGCCCATGCAATGGAAGACATTGATAATGTTGAAATTCCTGAAAGAGCAAAATATATACGAATTTTTATCGGAGAGATGGAACGAATTCATAGCCATCTTCTCTGGCTCGGTCTTGCAGGACATTTTATTGGATATGATACCCTCTGGATGTGGACATGGAAATATCGTGAACCCGTTCTTCAAATTTTTGAAAAGGTATCAGGAAATCGAAATCACTATGCAATGTTCCGTGTCGGTGGCGTCAGCAGAGATTTCGATAATGCATTGATCCCGGAAATTCATCCTGTTCTTGATATGCTGGAAAAGAAAATGCTTATGTTAGCCGGCGCAGTTAAAGATGATCCTGTGTTACGTTCACGCCTGAAGGGTGTGGGTGTTCTCACAAAAGATGATGCAATAAATTACTGTGCAAATGGACCCACTGCCCGTGCTTCCGGTGTGGATATCGATGTGCGCCGTGATGACGGTCTTGAGTATGATCTGGTAAATTTTGATGTTATAGTATTGCCCAATGGCGATGTATATGACAAAATGGTTGTCCGTGTGCTTGAAATTATTGAATCGGTTAAAATCATACGGCAATGTCTCGATGCATTCCCGAAAGTTGGTGGTGAATATCTTAATAAGGTAAAACATATTTCTCCCGGAGAAGGCATTGGACGTTATGAAGCTCCTCGCGGAGAGGTTTTCCATTACATCAGGAGTGATGGCTCAAACCGTCCTCTTCGCCATAAAGTCCGTGCACCAAGCTTTTCTAATATTCCTACTTATAAAGCATCCTGTGTAGGCATTCCACTTGCTGATGCACTTATCACGCTTGCTGCTGTTGACCCATGCTATTGCTGTACCGAAAGAAGTATTCGCGTTGTAGATAAAAATAATAAAAAATTAGAACATAATATATTAACCATGTCTCGTGAGAAAACTGCAAATCTCAAGAAGGTAGTTGCCGGTAGCGAGAAAACACCCATTGATAGAATTTTTGAAGATTAGGAATTCAAGAAGAAAGGGTACATAAATGTGGAATAATTATCTATTTTTGCTTGTCGTTATCCCGATAATTGCAACTATTATTAATCTTTTTGTACCAAAGATTATAAAAAAACTTATCACTCTTGCTTCTGTAATTTGGTCGCTGGTGCTGAGTATCAAGGTGTTCAGCGCAACTACACTGAGCTTTTCATTATTCGGCTCAACGATTTTCCAGACTGATGTTTTATCAAAGTTCATACTACTCTTTATAAATATTCTCAGCACAATAATTCTGATTTACTGCTTGAAAAATGTGAAAAAGGAATATGAAGGAAAATTCTTCCTGCTTTTTACGCTAACTGTGAGTTTCTGCAACGGTGTTGCACTGAGTTCCAATATGATCGCCTTCATAATTTTTTGGGGACTTTCCGGACTGCTAATATACTTATATGACCTTCTCAACGCTCCAAAGAGTGCAGAAAGCGCTCGTAAATCATTTATTATTATTGGGACCTCTGATGTGCTTCTCCTTTTTGGCTTGATCGTTATGTTTGTACTCACGCAGGATAGTAATCTTTTTTCAACAAAAATTGCATTAACAAATGTTATCACATATATTGCATTTTTCTGTTTATTACTTGCCTCATTTGCAAAAGCCGGCGCATTTCCAATGCATACATGGGTTCCTGATTTTGCCAAGGATGCGCCCATCGAGAGTGTCGCCCTTCTTCCTGCCGCTTTAGATAAACTTCTCGGAATATATCTACTTGCGCGCATCATGAATTCATTATTCATTTATCCTTTTGCTATTAGAGCTATAGTTATGATTCTTGGTGCGCTGACTATTATTATTGCCGTTATGATGGCTCTCATTCAACATAATGGACGAAAACTTCTTGGTTACTGCGCAGTGAGCCAGGTCGGGTATATGGTACTCGGTATTGGAACAGGAACCCCGATCGGCATAATCGGCGGCTTGTTTCACATGATAAACCACGCGATATATAAATCAAGCTTATTCCTTTCATTTGGTTCAGTTGAAAAGAGAACAGGTACTCCAGAACTAGAAAAGCTAGGCGGTCTCGCAAAGCGGATGCCGCTTACTTTTATCGCTGCTTTAATTGGAGCGTTATCAATTTCTGGCGTTCCACCATTTAATGGATTCTTTTCAAAATGGATGGTCTATCAAGGTGTACTGGAGGCAGCTTCTCAACATGGAGCAATCTGGCAGATCGTACTAAATGTCTGCTTTGTCCTCGCTGTTTTTGGAAGTGCACTTACTCTTGCCAGTTTTATAAAGTTCATACATGCAATATTCTTGAGCAAATTACCTAAAAAATATGAAGGCGTGAAGGAGATCAGTTTCAATAACTGGTTTGCTAATCTTTTGCTGGGAGCACTTTGTATAATATTTGGAGTGCTCGTATTTGCAATTCCAGTGAAATTATTCTTGCTGCCAATAATTGGCGCAGGTTCTATTAAAACTCTGCTTCTTGGATTTTACAGTTCAAAGATCATACTTTACTTCTTTGCCGCATCGATTCTGCTTGGTCTTATCATTTATATTGTATTTAAAAAGATCCGCTTCGATGATGAATATGTTGGAACCTATCCTACAACTGAAGAGCACAGAGCTACAGGTGTTGAGTTCTACAATGAAATTTCTTCGATGAAACCCTTTAATAATATCTACGAGTGGGCAGACAAAAAATATTTTGATATATATAAATGGGGAACCATGTTCTCCTTATGGCTTGGTAATGTGTTTCATAAACTTCATTCCGGTTTATTGCATACCTATGCGATTTGGATGCTTGCCGGCTTGGTTGTTGTCACTATAATTTTATTGAGTGC
>JACNJG010000113.1:0-4043 GCA_014382685.1 Candidatus Cloacimonadota bacterium | reverse complement strand
AGGAGGCCTTAAGTGCCAGTTGATATTTGGTTGTACTTTATTTTAGGATTCATGATAATCGGTTCGATTGCATGTCTGGAAATAAAGAACATACTTTCTTCGATCATCACCATTGGTGTGGTTGGATTGGGTTTGTCTTTAGCGTTCCTGTTTTTAGGAGCTCCGGATCTTGCTCTTGTCCAGTTCGTGTTCGAAATTCTCTGTGTTATCATTTTGATCCGTGCATTTGCCAAACGTTCTATTGAAGTTCGTGCCCTTCGCAGAGATGTGCCGGAAACGATCATTGCTATCGTGATTCTGGCAAGCATTTTTGTGTTGAGCATCTTTGCATTCAAAGATCTGCCATCATTTGGAAAGCCGATCGTACGCGTTGCAGAGCGTTATCTCGCCCAGGCAGGAGTGGAAACCGGTTCTCAAAATATCGTCACCGCAGTTATTCTAAACTATAGAGTATATGATACATTGGGTGAGGTTACTGTCCTATTTACTGCAATTTTAGGTGCAGTCACCATATTACGTAAAACAGGGAGGAAAAAAAGACATGCAGAATAATTTTCCCAACGAAGGTATGTCCGTAATTGTTAAAACAATTACCCGTTTTACTGTCTGGCTGATCTTCTTATATGGTTTGTATATTGTTATTCATGGTCATCTTTCTCCCGGTGGTGGTTTTGCAGGCGGCGTGATCGTTGCCCTTTCATTTGTTCACTTGACACTGGCATATGGGAAGAATTTCGTCATGGAGCGCGTGAATAAATTCGCTATGAACAGTTTGGAAGCTATCGCAGCTATCCTTATAGTGCTCACGGGTCTCGTCGGCTTATACGTAACCGGTTATTTCCTTGCAAACTTTATGGGAGTCGGCAAATTGTACACGCTTCTCAGCGCCGGTTACATTCCGATGCTGAATATCTTTATTTGCGTGAAGGTCGGCATGGGATTGTATCTTGTGTTCTACTATTTAGCCAGTTTTAAACCCAAGGAAGGATAAGATATGATATTATATATTATGTGCTTTTTCCTCTTTTTGGTCGGCGTGTATGGCGCGATCACAAAAAGAGATCTGATTAAGATAATACTTGCAATTGGCATCATGGGTTATTCAGTAAATCTGTTCCTTGTTTTGCTTGCATATCGTACAGGTGCGCTGGTTCCAATTCTCAAAAAAGGACTGAACATTCCGGCAAGCATGATGGTCGATCCTATTCCTCAAGCTCTTGTACTTACATCTATTGTTATTGAACTTGGTATCACTGCACTTATGGCTGCGCTTGCTATCAGGATCTATCAAAAATATGGTACGTTTGATATTACAAAGATCAGGAGATTACAAGGATGATATTATCACAGTTTATTTTCGTCCCGTTACTCGCTGCATTTCTCATCGTTCTTTTTGCCCGTAAAAAAGAAAATTTTGCTGCTGCTATTGCCCTTGCTGCTTGTGCCTGGATTTTGATCGTTTCGTTCATTGCGTTCTTTAAGCTCTCTTCCCACGGAGGTATGATCCTAAACAATACAAGTGGATGGGAAATACCCTACACGATCTGTTTGATTTTGGATAATCTGTCTTCCTTTATGCTGATAGTAGTGAATCTTGTTGCCTTTCTTTCAGCATTCTATGCGATCCAGTACATAAATCATTTTACAGGGAAGTGGAATTTCTTTGCACTCTTTATGCTGATGTTGACCGGAATGAATGGAGTGATACTCACAGGAGACTTCTTCAACTTGTATGTTTTCATGGAAATAGCGCTCTTTTCTGCCTATGCTCTTGTTGCATTTGGTACGGAATCTGAAGAACTGGAAGCAGCATTCAAATATGCAACAATGGGTGCGATCACTTCCACAATGATTTTGTTCGGTATTGGAATTCTTTATAGTTATACTTCCACACTTACAATGGCGGATGTTGGACTTCAGCTGAGAAGTGGCGGAACTCCGAAAATGATTTTTCTCGTTTACGGCTTGTTCATTGCAGGTTTTGGTTTGAAAACTGCACTCGTCCCCTTCCATGCATGGCTTCCGGATGCGCATCCATCAGCCCCTGCACCGATCTCGGCAATGCTTTCCGGCGTGCTTATCAAAACACTCGGAGTGTATGCGCTTGTGCGAATTTTCTTTAATGTATTCGGAGCGCCAACTGTTGTGTTACAGATCCTTATGCTGCTTGGAACTCTCTCGATCATAATTGGAGGTTTCCTTTCAATTGTGCAATGGGATTTCAAACGATTGCTGGGATTTAGCAGTGTCAGCCAGATCGGATATGTGGTGATAGGTTTTGCACTTGGCACAACCCTCGGTATACTTGGTGGTATTCTTCATCTGTTCTATCATGCGATCTTCAAATCACTGCTATTCTTAGACAGCGGAGCAGTTGAATATTCAACCGATACACGGGATCTGCGACAGCTGGGTGGTCTTTCAAAAGAACTCAAAGTTACTTCGGCAACTAACATGGTTGGAACATTATCAATATCCGGAATTCCACCATTTAATGGGTTTTTCAGTAAACTGATTATTATCATTGCTTGTATTTCGGCAGGTCAGATAGTGGTTGGTATTGTTGCAGCTTTAGTGAGTATTGTTACTCTTGCCTACTTCTTGAAAGTTCAAAAGCATGCATTCTATGGTAAGAAGGGCTCAGCAAAAGTGCTGGAAAAAGTTCCCTTTGCCATGAAAACTGCAATGATCATTTTAGCTGCACTGTGTCTATTGAGTTCTGTTATTATGATCCCCTCAATTAGAAAAAATTATCTGAATCCTATAGTGGACACCGTTATGGGAAGAACTTCATATATCGATAAAGTCGAACCCTATCTTGATAAAGGGAGTGTTAAATGAAGACAGAAACAAAAAGTCGTATCGTTGTCTTTTTTCTATCCTTATTAATATGGATATTGATAACGATGGTTTTCAGTATTCCCTCTTTGATCGCAGGCATTATCATGGCATTAATCACTGCGACCTTTGCGGGAGAGATGCTGATCATAACTGAAAGAAAATTTCATTTGAAACGGATATGGTACACAATTGAGTATATTGTAAAATTCACTTGGGAACTGATAAAAGCCAACTTCCACGTTGCCTATATTGTTATTCATCCCCTTCTTCCCATAAAGCCCGGGATCGTGAAAGTGAAAACAAAGCTGAAAAGAGATTCTGCACTTACCATGCTTGCAAATTCAATAACCTTAACTCCCGGAACACTGACGGTAGATATTGATGTTGATAATCAGATTTTATACGTGCACTGGATCGATGTAAAATTTACCGACATAGAGCAAACTACAGAACATATAGGTGGTCGATTTGAAAAATTACTCGAGGAGATTTTTGAATGAGAGTTTTTAGATGGTTCATAGGTTTACTTATTATTGCAGCATTCTTTGTGATAAATTTTGTTGTATTTAAAGAAATTCCCTTCAACTATAAGTTAATCAATGTGCTCCTTTTCTGCTCGCTTTTCATCCTGATACGAGTGGTGAAAGGGCCTTCAGTTGCAGACCGTATTGTAGCTATTGATATTCTTGGTATTCTGATCATCGGAGTATGTGCGATACTTGCGATTGCCTTAAAGCGTTCATATTTCATAGATATTGGAATTGCCTGGGGTCTTCAAAGTTTTATAGGAGCTTTGGCTCTTGCAAAATTCTTAGAAGGGAGGTCGCTCGATGCCTGATCTAGCAATTAATCAAATTATCGGATATGTCATTATCTGTATTGGTGTTATTTTTGACTTTTTTGGTGTGCTCGGACTTGTCCGCCTTCCTGATGTGTATAATCGTCTTCAGGCAGCAACAAAAAGTGTGACTTTTGGTTCTGCAGGAATTTTAATTGGAGTGTTTGTTTACTCCGGTTTCACTGCAATGGGATTTAAGGCAATTTTAGCCGCAATATTTATCCTGTTGACATCACCGGTTTCTGCCCATGCAATTGCAAAAGCTGCACACAAAGCAGGAATCAAGCTGACTGACAAGACCATTATTGATCTGTATCAAGAAGATAAAGAATTACAGAAATAACAGATATGAGCCACGAAAACA
>JACNJG010000002.1 GCA_014382685.1 Candidatus Cloacimonadota bacterium | reverse complement strand
AATCAGCAACACAGTATTTATGATATTACTATCAATTCATCTTCTGGTGATTCTGTACAGGCAACATTAACCCAGTGGGGAGTAAGCAAAACTTTTACATTATTAACCGGGAAAAATTATTTAGATATAGTGTATGATTTCTACGACCAAACAGGATATGTAAAATCTGGCTGGACACCTGATTTATTGGACATAATATGGTCAGGTAAAAGTCATCTACAAAGAATGTGGGGTGATTACGGTTCATATTGTGGACAAAGAAATTCATCCTCTGGGGCTACAGTTGCTTTAGTTCTTGGTAATGGTGGAGCATCACATAACCTTGAATTTGAAGGAACCCTTGTTAGGGGAGATGAAATCAAAGGTTATAAACAATTCAAAACAAGATTATTTGCTGGCTGGACATCTGCGCCTTATGACCCATATCAAAACAAGGTTATTGAATTGGATAGTCTGGCAATGGATAATTTAGATATCTTTCCTCCAATTCTTAATAGTCAGGCATTTCTGGTTAGTGACGATACAGTTCAACTTACTTTTAATGAAGCAGTGGATGAGACAACAGCAGAAAATATTTTGAATTATTCACTTCAGAATTTCACAGGTAACTATACCTTGGCTTCTGCTTCAAGGCAGGCAGATTGGACAAAAGTTAATTTAACAATAATTGAAACTTTTGAAGTGGGTGATGGCGGACAAATAATCGTTTCAAATATTGATGATTTGAATAATAATGTGATCGAGTCTGGTAGTTCTGCAACTCTCGATGTTCCTTCTGGAATGACTCCTCATACAATTTGTATTGATGAATTAGGTGTTAATGATTTTGATGAAGATACAGAACTTATTGATACTCAAACACACACCTTAGACATCACCTGGGATAATGATAATTTATATCTCGGTTTTTACTCATTTAATCTGGGCAGTGAAGGTGATTTGTTTGTCAACATAGATACTGATCAGTTAAGTGGTAGTGGTGCAACTTCTGGTTCATGGGTAAGAGTTAATTTTGCAAATCCCTATCTACCTGAATATCAGGTGGCTATTGAAGGTGGTGGTAATTCAATGCAGGTGAATAATTGGACTGCAAAAGGTTGGACCTATCCTGGGAGTGGAGCAATTGGTTCTTCTTATGAGGGTTGGTCAGGTAATGGCTTAACTGAAATTTCCATTCCCTGGTCAGAACTTGGAAATCCCACAGGAATTTCTCTGTCAGTTCATATTTCTGAAGAAGATAGTAATGTTATTCCTGAAGCATTTCCTCCTTTGAATTCAACTGGTTATAATCCTACTCTTTCATATGTTTACGCTTTCTATACACCTTATATAAATGATGATATGCCTCTTTCTGGAATGGAACCTAATAAAGTTTTTACTCTTCCCAATACCAGTCCAGAAATTACATCTTATCTACCAGATTCTCTGGAAATAACAATAGAAGAAAATGATTCTCAGGAGTTTTCCATAACAGTTGATGATTATGAAAACGATGATTTGTATTATAACTGGAAACTTGATGGAAGTCGTGTTGGCTCAGACTCTTCATATACTTATTATACAGATTATAACTCTCAAGGTTTACATACTCTTGAAGTAACTGTTTCGGACAATGTTCCGGAAAATGTTCCTGATACATTAGTTTGGTCAGTTACGGTAAATGATTTTATCTTGGGTGCTCCACAAGTTACTATTTTTATTGATGGTAGTGATGTTATTCTCAATTGGAATCCTGTTGCCGGTGCTTCTTCTTACAAGATTTATTCTTCATCGAATCCTAATGATTCGCCGGGAAGTTGGACTCTCGAAGCAGAGGGAATAATTGAGACGAATTGGAGTAAAGCTGTAACAGAAGAAAAAAAGTTCTATTATATAACATCAAGTAATTGAAACTAATGAAAAAATTTGTTTATTATTTATTAATTTGTCTATTATTCTCAAATGTTTTAAATGCCTTTGATATCTCAGGAGATCTTGATTTTTGGAAAATGGAAGATTTTATCGGCTTTGATGAAATTGGTGACTGCAGTGCATCCTGCGGAGATATTACTTCTGTCTTCTCCAGAATTGAAAATGAAATACTCTATCTGCGTATTACTTTTGATGATATGGTTCAGCGTACTCATAATCAGGTTGTGAAAGATAATTTCCAGGATAAGGATATTACTGCTGTTGTCACACTATATGCCTGTAAGGGTAAGAAAGAACTCTTTCGTAAGGCATTTCCGCTGCAGTATCTCGTGCAGAAAAATGGGGATGAAAAAATTCTTCGAACACCTGCATGTAATACTATAGAATGCTCCATTCCTTTTGTGACCGACTTTCCAAAAGAAGAACTGACCTACAAAGTTGATATCCTCATTGGTGATGTGGTCGTAGACAATTTCATCAGTAAAGGAAACACTCAGTATCGTGGCGGCAACTGTGCCTTTGTGCATCATGGCAATCAGGGACTGACTTATACAGAGGTTTTCTACGGACAGGATCCCCATGAAACAAGCGGATTCGATGAGGTGCTAGAAGTGCATGAGGCGACAAATATTCCCGGAAATTTCCACATGTCCGGAACCCTTATGCCTGCTGCGGAATGGCATAATCCGGAATTCAATGACTGGCTCGAGACCGGCGCTGCAAGCGGAT
>JACNJG010000127.1:5000-13106 GCA_014382685.1 Candidatus Cloacimonadota bacterium | reverse complement strand
AATGCAAAAGTTTTGAAAGAAAATTTGCCAAAAAAATGTTATGCAGTAAATAAAGGAAATCGAAAATAAAAAAGAGGTCAGCATGGATAGATTAGCACTACTCAAGGAACTCACCCTTTTACCGGGCATTTCCGGATTTGAATATTTCATCAAAGATTTTATGATAGAGCAAATTGGGGAACTCGCTCCATACGAGCAGGACAGACTCGGGCAGATCACCTTCACCATGAAAGGACAAGCAGACAAGCCGAAAATCCTCTTTATTGCTCATCAGGACGAGATCGGCTTCATGGTTGCCGATGTTATGGATTCCGGTTTGATACAATTCCACCCGATCGGCGGATGGAATAAGTACACTCTCCTATCCAGTCCGGTCGAGATCATCACACAAAGTGGAAAAAAGCATGTTGGTGTGTTTGGTTCTGTACCTGTACATTTTACCAGAGGTGGTAAAGATAGAACTCCTGAAATATCCGACATGTTCATTGATATCGGAGCAAAATCCCGCAAAGATGCCTTTGAGAACTTCGGCATAAACATTGGCGATCCGATCATTCCCATTCCCTATTTCTATTATGAAGAGCGCAACCGCAGGATCATCTCAAAAGCTTTTGACGACCGTGCAGGTATTGCTGCGCTTATTGAACTCGGCAAAGCCCTCAAAGATACCTCTCATCCGAACACAGTATATTTAAACGGAAGCGTGCAGGAAGAAGTTGGAGGTTCCGGCTCTCGAACCCTTGCCAGAACTATGGATGCGGATATCTGCGTGGTGCTGGAAGGCGCTCCTGCCGATGATATTCCAGGCATTCCATTTCGTCCGCAAACCTGCGTGGGCAAAGGTGCGCACATGCGTGTGTATGATCCTTCCATGATCGGAGATCCAAAATTGAAAGATATATTTATACAACTGGCAAAAAAACATAACATTCCCCTGCAGGTTACCCTTCGACGTGGTGGAGGTACTGACGGCAGGCATATTCAGACCTCTGCTCATGGCATTCCCTCTATCGTGTGCGGCGTACCGGTTCGTTATGCTCATTCCCACAACAGCATGATCAGTTTGGATGATTTCGATGCATTGATAAAATTGCTTGTTGAATTCGTGAAGGTGTATAAATAAGATCACTCACCACAGAGAACACAGTCTTCTTCCGAAAAATCGGAATACGACTTGGCAGGTAGAGAGCACAGAGAAATTAAATCCAATGTTTTTATCAGTGAAAATCAGCTCAATCAGTGTAAATCTCAGTGTAAATCAGTGTTCTGTTCCCTCCGTTCCTATTTGTAAGCTGAGTCGTGTTTAATTCAGGAGAATCAGTTTCCTCACTTCCTCTTTATTCCCTTGTACAAACTTACAAAAATAAATTCCGGATCTCATGCCTTCAGAATTCCATCTTACTTCATAGCTTCCAGTGCTTTTGCTCTCATTAAGAAGCCGCTTAACTAATTTTCCACGCAGATCGTACACATCGATTTTCACATCGCTGTTATTCTTAACATAATATTGTATTGCAACTGAGTTTTTAAACGGATTTGGAAACACCTTTAATGAAGGTTCATTTTCATGCTCATCATCAACAGCAAAGGATGACCAAACAAGTTCATCATTTACCCAGATATTTTCACCATCGGTTTCAACCAGCACATCATCATCCAAACTTATATCATCAGAACCATTCCCGCCGTTGATCCACCATGTATCCCAATCATCAGCAGTCGAGTAGGTCAAGGTGTTAATATCTTCCAACAACACTTTCACAGTTTGAGAAGGATGTCCGTAGGAATTATTGCCCGAACTTATCACAGATACTACAGGAGTTACTTCCGCAAGAAATGCCTCACTGGTGCCATTAAGACCTCCGTGGTGCGACACTTTCAAAACATCTGCGTCAAGATCATATTCGTCGAGTAGGTATTGATTATTATCTTCGATACTATCACCGGTGAACAGGAAATCTATCTCACCCAAACTCATTTTGATCACAATTGAGTTATTATTTGTTCCAGAAAAACCATTATCATAATTCGGTGAAAGAATATCAGTAGTCATGCTCCAATTCAGATCGTTTTCATGATCAACAGAGTCGACAGGAATGTTTTCGGTTTGTAATAAATTCATAAGTCTGATATACGAAACGTTTGTGGATGTATCTTTATTTATAATAAATTTCTCAATATTGAACAAACCGCTCTCAATCAGATCTTCAAATTCGCCATAGTGGTCAAAATCGGGATGAGTGATCAGGCATGCATTCAATGTAGTTACACCAACAGAATCTACATAATGAATAAGTTTGTTCGAGCTGAGATTTTTCCCGGAATCGATGAGGTAGTTCTCTACTCCATACTGTATCAATATTGCATCACCCTGTTTCACATCGATGAAATGTACTTTCATGTTATCTGAACTAAGTTTTACATAACTGAGTAACAGAATGCAAAGGATCGACAAGCTTATACCAATAATTTTCATATATTTTCTAAATCTTTTCTCAGAGAAGTGATTTTCGTTTTAAAAAGAAAGGAATTTCTTATGCTGTACTAATCCTTTTTAAATGGATTGAAAATTAGGAATATGACTATAAAAATGAAACCTGCAACAAAAAAGAAATGATGCTTTTTTATAAACTCAGCTGCGGGAGATTCCTTCATTTTATTGATCATTTCATCAAATTCTTGATCACCTATCTTTAAATCATCTTGAGAGATTTCTTCTTTGATTTCCTTTTTTACTTTTTCCACCGGTTTTTCAGATAGATTTTCTGCTTTCATTCCTTTTGTATATTGAATTTTATATTTAGAAAGAGTCTTTCTGTCTTCATCTGCAAAGGCATCCCTTAATGCTGCATTTGATCCGTATCCTTCTTTTTTTAGTTCCTCGGGATGTGCATCAAACCAGGCAAAAACTTCTTCACGTAAGCTCATCGGTCCTCCAAAGGACTACTTGATAGTGAACGTACAGGTGACCGTTACTCGTATTGATTTTTTCCTTGTTGAGGTTTGATACATTCCATAATCGGAAACCTCGGTCGAGTAAGGTTCGGTTATCTGAAATACACCTGTGCGTGCTGAGGTTATTTCTTTTACTTTACTTCCTGTTGATTTAGCAATTTCGTTTGCTCTTTCAATGGCATTTTCTGTGGCTGCGCCCAGTAACTTCATTTTGATATCCGGCAGATCGGTCGAGAAATACTGCATATTGGAATATTCAAATGCAAGCCCTTCTTTTGTAAAATCTACAGGATTTATTGCGAGATTTTCAACAGCATCGAGTTCTTTTGAGATGATAAAAATATTCTGTTCGAGAATGTCGCCTTCGATCTTGCCATATTGTCCGTACATCTTTCGAACAGAGATGGGCTGTATATTGAAATCCTCGTATGAGATTGTAAGTTCATTCCATATCTTTTTGAGTGTCTGAAGCTTGTCGTTCATATTCTTATATCCGTTTGTGATGTTACCGGTTGGAACAGTTTCAGAAAAAGTAAAACTCCACTTCACGATGTTAGCTTCAAAATCCTGGGTTGAATAGCCAACTACTCTGATCGTCTGATCGGTCTGCCGTGCTCCATAAAAGAATATTCCGAAAACAAGTGCTGCAACTACCAGACCCAAACTGAGTATCCATGCAGATTTGTGACTCATTTCTGTCTCCGATTATTTCTTTTTTCTTCTGAAGAGACTCTTTATGCCGGAGACAACAACCATAAAGATGAGAACTTTTAGAGTATTAAGGATTACTCTTGTCTTATCGATTATCTCAACATATTCTGCAACACCGTCTTTGATCTTGATATAGCCAACAGGTTTGACGTCAATAGTTAAGCCAAGACCGCCGCCTTTTCCGGATTTTGTACCGGCTTCATCGCTCTTGCTTTCTTCTTCTGACTCAGTTTCAGTTTTGGAACCCATAGAACCGAAGCCGCCACCTCCGCCGCCCTTCATCGTGAAAGAGCCGACAGGAATGATCGAAATATCATCGACTTTCATTACGTCGCCGAATATGGATTTTGTGTTTGCAGATTTTTCGAGATTTTCCTTAATCTCTTTGATAAGTTGTTTAACTTCCATTGTACCCCCTGATATTTATTTTGATACGAAGTTGATTTTATTTTTTTTATTCGTCAACTATTTTATTTTTTATATGCGATAAAAGTCCGCCTTCGTTAATAATATCCTGCATCTGCTGTGGAAGAGGAGGAAATGAAAACTCTTTGTCGCCTACTTTTATCAACCCCTTCTTTTCATCTATCTCAACCTTGTCTCCATTAGAATAATATTCGACTGCTTTCGGACACTCGATCAGTAAAAGCCCCTGATTTGTCGCACTACGGTAAAATATCCTTGAAAAAGACTTGGCGACAATTGCTTTTATCCCAAGAGCTTTTAAACCGACAGAGGGTTGTTCTCTCGATGAGCCACAACCAAAATTTTTCCCAACAAATATAATATCACCCATCTTTGCATTTTTGGAAAACTCCACATCAAGATCTTCAAATAAATGCTCTTTAATGAATTCGATATCTGAAGATTCATAAGTATATTTTCCGGGGAACATCAGATCAGTATTGATGTTATCCTGATCATAAAAAAAGACAGCCATGTCAAACTCCTTTATTTCTCGGGACGTCCAATACAATAATAGGTATATCCCAATTCTTTCATTTGATCGGGCGCATACTGATTTCTTCCATCAAACATTACTTTTTCTTTGAGTAATGAATTCATTTTTCCAAAATCAGGCATGCGGAATTGCCTCCATTCTGTGACAAGAAGAAGTGCATTTGCATCTTTCAAGGCAGGATATTGGTCGTCGAAATATGTTATATTGGGATTTTCCCCAAATATCCTTTTTGCTTCTTTCATTGCTTCGGGATCGTATGCTTGTATCTTTGCCCCTCTCTGAATAAGTTCGTGAATTATTACTTGTGAAGGAGCTTCTCGCATATCGTCTGTCATCGGCTTGAAAGAAAGCCCCCACATTGCAAACACCTTTCCATTAAGATCTTCTCCGAAATGGTTCACGATTTTTTTAACCATAACTAATTTCTGTTCGTCATTTACTTCTTCGACAGCTTCGAGAATTTTAGCAGTAGAATTATGCTTATGAGCAATTTTAATGAGTGCCTTTACATCTTTTGGAAAGCATGAACCGCCATATCCGATTCCGGGATATATAAAACTGTAACCAATCCTATGGTCAGAACCAATTCCAGTTCGTACATCTTCTACATCTGCATTGACTTCCTCACACAGTCTCGAGATTTCGTTCATAAAAGAGATTTTAGTTGCGAGCATTGCATTTGCAGCGTATTTGGTCATCTCTGCTGAACGTATCCCCATAAAAATAATTCTATCATGCTGGAATGTAAAAGCGGAATACACCTCATGCATGAGTTTCTTTGCTCTATCACTTTCTGCACCGATGACAACTCTGTCCGGTTTCATAAAATCATCGATTGCAACACCTTCTTTAAGAAATTCGGGATTAGAGACTACATCGAAATCGTAGTTTGCTTTTCGCTCTTTCAGAACTTTATAAATAGTTGATTTAACAAGGTCGGCAGTACCAACAGGAACTGTAGATTTGTCAACGACAACTTTGTAGTCATTCATAAAAGTACCAATATCCTTAGCTACTGCGAGGACATATTGAAGGTCAGCAGAACCATCACCTTCCGGTGGAGTTCCTACAGCAATAAAAATTACCTGAGCATCTTCTGTTGCTTTTTTTATATCAGTTGTGAAGAATAATCTGCCGTCCTCAACATTGTTCTGAACAAGCTCTTTCAAACCCTTTTCAAAGATGGGCATTTCACCACGATTTAGCATATCGATCTTTTCTTTATTATTATCAACACAGGTTACAATATGCCCCACATCAGAAAGACATGCACCACTCACCAACCCAACATAGCCGGAACCAACAACAGTAATTTTCATATTTTATCTCCTCGTAAAAAATTTAATATCCATTTGGATTTTTGGATTGCCATCTCCATGCATCAACACACATATCCGGAATGCCCTTTTCGGCACTCCATCCCAGCTCCTTTTTAGCCAGAGCCGGATCAGCAAAACATACCGCAATATCACCTGAACGTCGTTCAATAATTTTGTAGGGAATCTTCTTATCAGAAGCATTTTCAAAAGCATGTACGATTTCGAGGACACTATACCCTCTGCATGTTCCCAAATTATATATCGTCAAACCTGCCTTTTTAATAATCTTTTTAAGTGCTTTAATATGACCTTTGGCAAGATCAACGACATGAATATAATCTCTCACACCGGTGCCGTCATCCGTAGGATAATCATCACCAAAAACCGATAACTCTTTCAATTTTCCCACTGCCACCTGCGAAATAAAAGGGAACAAATTATTCGGAATTCCATTTGGATCTTCACCGATTTTTCCGCTTGAATGAGCGCCAACAGGATTAAAATAGCGAAGCAGTACGACATTCCACGAATTATCAGACGCATACAAATCTTTAAGGATCTGCTCGATCTCCAATTTTGTCTGTCCATACGGATTTGCCGGACAGAGAGGAAAATCTTCTTTAATAGGTACTGTATGCGGGTCACCATACACTGTAGCAGACGAGCTGAACACAATATTCTTCACGTTGTATTCCTGCATGACTTCAAACAAAGATATAGAACCGCTTACATTATTGTGATAGTAAAGCAAAGGTTTTTCGACAGACTCCCCTACTGCCTTAAGTCCTGCAAAGTGAATGACTGCATCAAAGCTGTGTTGAGAAAAAACTTCTCTCAATCCCTCTTTATCGAGAATATCGATTTTATAAAATATCAATTCCTTACCAGTGATCTCTTTGACACGTTCGAGGGCTTCCAGTTTACTGTTCGAGAGGTTGTCTATAACAACGATCTCATGCCCTGCTTCGAGAAGTTCCACGCAGGTATGACTTCCTATATAACCTGCTCCTCCTGTGACTAATACTTTCATGTTTTCCACCTTTTTTATGAAAATGAATAATTAAACTTATCCATCACCTGCACAATACGCTCCGCAGTATGCCCGTCCCATAATGGCGGGATGCTTCCCTTTTTATAATGACCATTCAGTATAGTATTTACTTTTTGAATAATTACATCTCTATCCAACTCAACCAATTGATTTGTTCCAAGTTCAATAGTGATGGGTCGTTCAGTGTTTTCACGCAATGTCAAACATGGAACTTGTAACACCGTAGTTTCTTCTTGGATGCCACCCGAATCTGTAAGTACGAATTTTGCATACTTTTCGAGTTTGAGGAAATCCAGATATCCAATTGGTTCTATGATTTTCAGATTTGCAATCGCATTGGCTTTCTCTTCCAGATCTAACACTGCAAGCTGCTTTCTTGTGCGTGGATGCATCGGAAATACGAGTGGAATCTTCTCCGCTATCTCAGCAAAGGCATCGAGAATTATCTCAAGATTTTCTCTATCATCAACATTGCTTGGTCTATGCAGAGTGATCAAGGCATAAGAATGCTTTTTAAGACCTAAATCATTCATCTTTGTAGAGAGCTCGGCTTTTTTTTCATGCTGCATAAGAGAATCAATCATTGCATTACCAACGAGAAATATTTTGTCTTTTGAGATTCCTTCTCGAATCAGGTTTTCATCAGCATCCTGCGAGGGAGTAAGTAACATGCTGGAAATGCAATCCGTTTGGATACGATTGATCTCTTCCGGCATTCTTCTGTCATAAGAACGCAGTCCAGCTTCGAGATGTGCAACTGGGATGTGAAGTTTGACCGCATCGATGGCACAGGCAACTGTTGAATTCACATCACCTGCAACAAGTACAAGATCCGGTTTCTCCTGTAAAAGGAATTGTTCGAAAGCGATCATGATTTTTGCAGTCTGAACGCCGTGAGTTCCTGAGCCCACACCGAGATATACATCCGGTTTGGGAAATCCGAGTTGTGTAAAAAATATTTCTGATAGATTTTTGTCGTAATGCTGCCCGGTATGAATAAGTAGTGGCGTGTATCTTGAATGTTTTTTTAGTTCAAAATATACGGGACCCACCTTCATAAAATTAGGACGAGCCCCTACGACTAAGGCAATTTTCACTTTAACCTACTT
>JACNJG010000127.1:0-4816 GCA_014382685.1 Candidatus Cloacimonadota bacterium | reverse complement strand
TCATGATATCCTGTATAGGTTTCAATTTTTAGCGACTAATATCGTTTTTTATTCGGACTGTGACTGTGATGTCTTGGTCGCTCTTTATGTTCAACAACAGCTCCTTCGACGTCTTTCATGCTCAACTGAACTTTACCATCACGATCGATACCAATTACTTTAACCTTTACTTTATCGCCAAATCTTACTACATCAGCAACGTTTTCGGTTCGCTTATTTTCCAGATTAGAGACATGAACAAGACCTTCCTTACGAGGAAGAAATTCTACAAAACAACCAAAATCGCGTACGTTTTTGACAATACCGTTATATATTTTCCCGATTTCAGGTTCTTCCACGATGCTGGCAATTTTCTCTCTTGCTTTTTGAATCGAATCCCTATCTGGGGAAGCGATCCGAACAGTGCCGTCATCATCGATATCAATAGCCACACCTGTTTCTTCTATAATGGATTTGATCATCTTGCCCTGAGGTCCTATGATATCGCCAATTCTGTCAGTTTTCACCTTCATAACCTCAATATGAGGAGCTATCGGCGAAATATCCGGACGTGGTTCTGGTATAGTTTCCTTTATTTTATCAAGAATGAAGAAACGGGCTTTGTATGCCTTTTCCAGAGCAGCGGACATGATCTCGTGAGTTATTCCTTCCACTTTGATATCCATCTGCAATGCGGTAATACCTTTATCGGTTCCTGCAACCTTGAAATCCATATCTCCGTAATGATCTTCCATACCCATTATATCTGTAAGCACGATAAATTTATCACCTTCAAGAATGAGCCCGTTTGCCACACCCGCTACAGGTCCTGAAATTGGCACGCCGGCAGCCATTAATGATAACGTTCCGCTGCATACTGTTGCCATCGAGGAAGAGCCGTTTGATTCCATAACTTCCGAAACAATTCTGATGGTGTATGGAAATTTTTCTTCATCTACAGGTATGACGGGGAATAATGAGCGCTCAGCAAGATTTCCATGCCCGAGTTCTCTTCTGTCGGGTCCTCTCATGGAGCCGGCTTCTCCAACACTGAAAGGTGGAAAATTGTAATGTAGATAGAATTTCTTTTTATACTCTTCACCGAGTTCATCGATCACTTTTTCATCAGAGCTTGTACCGAGAGTTACCACACCAAGTGCTTGAGTTTCACCGCGTGTGAAGAGCGCTGAGCCGTGAGTAAATGGTAAAATATCTATTTCACATGTAATATCTCGAATGTCATCTAAACCTCTGCCGTCAACGCGTGTATTGGTTTCGATGATCTTTTTTCTCAACAGTTTTTTTAGAGTGCCGTCAAATGCCTGATTGATCTGCCCTTTTTTCTCTTCAAATTCCTCTTCAGAGAGTTTCTCTTCAAATGAACCGATAACTTCATCTTTAATAGTATCAAGAAGATTATTTCGTTCCAATTTTTCAGAAACATTCAACGCTTCCTGTACTTTCACTGTGACTGCATTTTCTACTTCCTGAACGAGATTTTCATCAACAATATCTATCTCATACTCGCCTTTTGGTTTGGCTGCTTTTGCAATGAATTCTTTTTCAAATGTGATCAATTCTCTGATACTATCATGTGCTTTATTGAGCGCTTCAAGAATTTGCTCTTCGCTAATTTCTTTAGCGCCGGCTTCGACCATCATGACCGCATTATCTTTACCTGCAACTGCGAGATCCAATCGGGATGTCTCATACTGTTCTACAGTCGGATTGATCACAAATTCATTATCTATAAATCCAACATTCACTCCTGCAATAGGTCCATGAAATGGGATATCCGAAATGCTTAATGCAGCAGACGCACCGATCATTCCCAACATTTCAGGAGAGTTTTCTTTATCATATGAAAGCACTGTAATAACTACGTGCACATCATTTCTGAAACCATCCGGGAAAAGAGGTCTCAGGGCTCTATCTATTAATCGTGCTGCGAGGGTTGCGGTAGTTGAGGGTCTTGCCTCACGTTTGAAAAAACCACCGGGAATTTTACCTGCAGCATACATTTTTTCAACGAAATCAACCATCAAAGGGAAGTAATCAATTCCCTCTCTTCTTGTTTTGGAAGATGTGGCAGTAACAAGAACAACCGTACCCCCATATTGCACAAGCACTGATCCGCCCGCTTGTTTTGCCATTCTGCCGGTTTCAAGCGTCAGCGTTCTGCCGGCAAATTCTGTTTCCATCCTGATTATGTTACTATCCATTTAGCTCCTGTCTGAACAAAGGAATCAAATTTTCTTTGTTCAATCTGCTCTTACTTTCTGATTTTAAGAGCTTTAATTAACTTTCTGTAGCGAGTAATATCTTTATTTTTGATATAATCCAAAAGTCTTCGTCTCTGCCCGACAAGCATGAGAAGCCCGCGTCGGGTATGATGATCTTTTTTATGTACTTTCAGATGTTCTGTGATACTCACTATACGCTGAGTGAGGAGTGCAATCTGTACTTCAGGTGATCCTGTATCAGATTCATGTAAACCAAACTCTTCGATTATTGTACGTTTCGCATCTTTTTCCAAAGCCACTCGTCCTCCTAAATAAGACTATTTAACAAATTTTTCAAGCACTTCTGTAAGTGTTGGTTGTCCAATTTCCTGCAATTCATAAGACACTCTTACTGCAGGTTTATTAATTTTTATTATTCTTCGTAAATCAATAGGAGTTCCAATTACGACAACATCACAATCAACAGCATTTATTGTTTTTTCGAGATCTTTTATCTGTTCTTTGCCATATCCCATGGCAGGAAGAAGAATACCGACCTCAGGGTATTTTTTAAATGTTTCCTCAATTGTACCCACAGCCCAGGGTCGCGGATCGACAAGTTCTGCTGCGCCGCAACGCTCTGCTGCAACAACGCCTGCGCCGTATTTCATCTCGCCATGAGTGAGCGTCGGACCATCTTCTACAACGAGTACTCGAGCTCCCTCGATAATTTTCGGATCATCAACAAATACCGGTGATGCACAATCAATAATGATCGCATTTCTGTTTACTGAGCGAATATTATCACGAACTTCGAGCACATCTTCAGGATTGGCAGAATCGATCTTATTGATCACAACCACATCAGCAAGACGGAGATTTGTTTCACCCGGATAATAGTACAGCTCATGACCCGGGCGGTGAGGATCGGCAACCACAATATTCAGCATATTATCGGATTTATAAAAGGAAGTATCATTATTTCCGCCATCCCAGACGATGACATCGGCTTCTTTTTCTGCTTCTTCAAGAATTGCTCCGTAATCGACACCTGCATAAATAATGCTTCCCATCTCGATATGTGGTTCGTACTCTTCCATTTCTTCAATCGTACATTCATGTTTTTTCAGATCTTCGATCTTGGCAAATCTTTGTACTTTTTGCTTCACAAGATCTCCATACGGCATAGGATGGCGTATCGAAGCAACTTTCAAACCTTTCTCCTTCAGAAATCGAACAACTGCACGCGATGTTTGGCTTTTTCCACAACCTGTTCGCACGGCACAGACTGTTATCAAAGGTTTCGTTGTTTTGATCATTGTCTCAGTTGCACTTAGGAGCACAAAATCCGCACCTGCTGCATTCACGATCGAAGCTTTATGCATAATATATTCGTAATTTACGTCACTGTAGGCAAATACTACCATATCAATATTGTGTTCTTTTATCAAACTTACAAGTTCAGATTCAGCATGAATTGGGATGCCTTCAGGATAGAGTTTTCCTGCTAATTCTGCAGGATATTTTCGTCCGTCGATATCCGGAATTTGTGTTGCGGTGAATGCAACAATTTCATAATTCACATTATTACGATAAATAACATTAAAATCATGAAAATCTCTTCCGGCAGCACCCATAATAATAACTCTTCGCTTCATATTCTATATCCTTTCCAGGTTCATTTTTGACGATATAACTTTGGGGGTAGAATAATGTGTCAAGTTTCATGACCCTACACCATATTATGCTAAAAACTTAACTGCTCTAAATGTAAGTCAAATAAAATGATTGTATTTTTACTATAAAGAAATGCCCCAAAATTTAGAAAAATTGAAATCAGGATAAACAATGTTTAATGGTTTGTAACTCAACATTCCAATGTTGAGCGGGTGCAGGATACGCAAGATTTGGAATCTTGCGTCACTGATTTATATTATCTCATTTTACTTAAAGGATCAATAATTTTCATTTCCAAAGAAAGCTTGCTAATCATTTTTTTATCTGATGTTATAAGAATTGCTTTTTGCTGAAAAGCTGCTGCTCCAATTATTGCATCAGGTATTGTTAAATCCAACTTTTTACGAAATTTCAAAGTAATCTCGGTCATTTCTTTATCCGAATAAATTATTTGAAAATCTTTTAGAAAAATTTGCAATTCGGCTATTATTTCTTCTTTGTTAATACCTGCAAGAAGTTCAATATAAGAAATAAAAGAAATAAACATTTCATCTTCGTGCATAAAATCAGGGAAATTCCCTTTTTGGGATAATAAATAAATCAACCCATTTGTATCTAAAAGATATTTCATTATGAGCACCATTCATTTCGCATTTTATGCTGAAACTCCAACCCGTCAGGAAGCCCTTCTATTTTTTTAAAAACTCTTTTACCTTTTTGTTTATTTTTTTCCTCTAAAGGGAAAATGATAATTTCAACATTTTTTCCCATAAACTTGTTCAATTCAGTAATTATTTCCGAATTGACTTTTTTAATAATTCGTATCGCTTCCATCAATTCTCCAAATTTTTTATTAATCGCCAGTTTAATTCACTTTAATTGCTTGTCAAATTTGTTAGAACATTTCGGACAAAATTCTTATCCACAAAGAGGAGTAC
>JACNJG010000077.1 GCA_014382685.1 Candidatus Cloacimonadota bacterium | reverse complement strand
TACTGTGGGTGTGGTTGATGCAAGTAAACTGGCTAATTCTCTTACACCAATTTCCCAAGGAGGGGAGATCGTACTCGGACGAGTTGGCATGATCATCCTGTCGATTGCGGCACTATTTGCATTTTTTTCAACAGCCAATGCCGGTATCCTTTCTGCATCCCGATTTCCACTTGCAATGAGCAAAGATAGATTAGTTCCTGCCATTATGGGAAGAATTGGTAAAAAAAGCCAAACACCTATTATCTCAATTATACTTACAGCAGCATTTATGATAATAATGATCGCTTTCCTGAATTTTGAGAATCTCGTAAAGGCAGCATCAACCATGAAGATCATTCTATTCCTGTACACGAACGTTGCGCTGATCGTGATGAGAGAAAGCCGGATCGACACATACAGACCCTCCTTCAGAGCACCTTTCTATCCGTGGTTACAGATTATTGCGATCATCATATACGCTTTTCTTATTTTTAAAATGGGCGCTGTACCGCTTATCATAACTGCCTTTTTTATCATACTTTGTATTGCCTGGTATGTTTTTTACGTGCGCATGAGAGTACAAAGAAAGTCTGCGCTGGTGCATATTGTTGAACGGATCACGAATAAAAAAATCTCAAGCAGTACCCTTGCCGATGAGCTCAAAGATATCCTTATAAGACGTGATGATATTATTGAGGACAGGTTTGATAAAATAGTGAAATCTGCAATTATTCTTGATCTTGAGCACTCAATAGAAGCGGAGGAATTTTTCAACATTGTATCAGAGAATCTCTCATCGCGGTTGAACATCCCGTCTCAAGAACTTCATAGCCTGTTCATTGAAAGGGAGCAGCAGTCATCGACAATTCTTGAACCCGGACTTGCGATACCTCATATTATTGTAAAAGGTGAGAAAAAATTTGATATACTTATTGTGCGCTGCAAGGATGGTATAAATTTTGAAAAGGGTGAACCACCTGTTCATACAATATTTGTTCTGATCGGTTCGATGGATGAACGCAATTTTCATTTACGTGCTCTCATGTCCATAGCTCATATCGTGAAAGAGCATAATTTTGACAAGCGGTGGTTCAATGCAAAAAATATAGAAGAATTGAGAAATATAATTTATCTTTCAACAAGAAAGCGAGAAACTCATGAAAGCAAATAAAGTTTTATATCGTGATACCAGGAATGGAAAGATCGCAGGTGTATGCAGCGGACTTTCCGAATATCTCAATGTGGATGTATCTTTGATCCGTGTGATTTGGGTCATTTTCACCATTTTTGGCGGAGCAGGAATTTTCCTTTATATTATTGCTGCATTGATCATACCCCGCAAATTTGAAGATGAAGTTGAGATCATTGTTGATGAAGAAGATGATAATCATCTTACAAGAGATATGGATAATGCTGTTATTTTTGGTGTGTGTGCAGGAATTGCAAGGCATTTTAATATGGATGTAAGCATTGTTAGGATCATATTTTTATTGCTTGGATTATACTTTGCTGCCGGAATATTTCTCTATATAGTATTAGCACTCATTTTACCTAAGAATTAGAGGGAATGCACTTTATTCGACCAATCTTTTTTTTGTTGATAATTTTCTGCCTGTTCAACACACTTCATGCAGAAGAATTCTCAATTCTCGATAAGAGCAGTATCATCACAATCGAACTTGAAAAAACACATTATGAGCTTGGGTACGATCATATCATAAATGATTCTGAAAAAGTCAGCTATCAAGATTCAATCCTAAATAAAGGAAAAGATTATTCCATCGATTATGTGCTGGGCGTTGTTTCATTTTTAAAAGAGCTCAAATCCGGAGAAAGAGTTAAGATCGCCTTCAAGGTCTTCCCCAAAAGTCTGCTCTACTCCTTTCAGCAATATACACAGCAGGAAAATATTTTACAGCCGAGATCAAAGGAAAAACAATCCTCAACCCAGAAACAAAAATATGATACTTCAACCAACCTGAATATTTCCGGAAGCAAGAGCTTTTCACTTTCTTTGGGCAATAAGCAGGATATGGATCTTGATCAATCCTTGTATTTGCAGGTGGATGGAGAGCTGTCCAAAAATGTTTTCATCAAAGCACAACTATCTGATAATACAACCCCAATTTCCACAGAAGGTACGACAAAGAAGCTCAGCGAGTTTGATAAGATGTTCATCAAAGTATATTCCGGGAATTACAGCTTGCAGTTCGGTGATTTCTTTGCTCGTTTCGATAATACGTATTATGCAAATTATGATTACAAATTGGAAGGTGTAACCTTTCAGTGGAATGGACCTCAAAAAGTAAATGGCTCTGCAGCAGTTTCAAACGGGGACTTTAAAAGCCATTCTTTTTACGGAACAGAAGGAATTCAGGGACCATATTATCTACCGGGCAGGAACAGCTCAAATGTGCGCGTGCTTTCGGGAACAGAGAAAATATATCTAAACGGAACATTGCTTACTCGCGGTGAGGACTATTTCATCGATTATAATGAGGGGTCGGTCATTTTTCAGAATAATAACATTATTACTGAGGAATCCTACATAATTGCTGATTATGAGTACACAGCGGAAGAGTATCGAAGTAATTTTTATCTCGGAGCAGGCGATATTGCATTTTTTGATGATGCAGTTGACATCTCTTTGAAAATTCTGAGCAACAATGATGATAAAGAAAATCCGCTGAATTTCAGTCTTACAGAGGAAGAGAAAGAGATATTAAAAAATGCCGGGAATGACCCTGATAAGGCGCGCATCCCGGGTGTGGATTCTGTTGCAGTAGGGCAGGGGAACTATATTCTATCGGATTCACATTATGTGTATGTGGGCTTCGATTCAACAGGAAATTATCTTGTGAGTTTTTCCTTTGTTGGAGCCGGAAATGGTTCGTATAATAAATCGGGATATATTCAATATGAGTGGGTTGGAGAAGGTAATGGAGAGTACATGCCTGAGATACAGCTTCCTTTCCCGGAAAAACGTACCAATGTTGACTTCAGAGCAAAGGTTGCACTTGGAAAATTTGAACTCATCTCAGAAGGAATGTTCACCAGTTTTGACCAAAATAGCTTTTCTACAATCGATGATGACCACAACAACGGCTTTGCTCATTACCACTCATTAAATCTAAATCTGCCGGTCTTCTCCAAAGGTAAGGTGAGGACATCAGCGTATTATCGGGCGCATGACAAATATTTCCATTCTCTGGCAAGGGTGGAATCTGCCAAGAAACAGTATCAAACCTCTGATTTTATAGAAAAAGATACTGTAGCAGTTTCAGAATATGGCGGCTCTATTGAATTCTCTCTTCCGAAATGGGTAACAAACAAAGTGCGGCTTTATGATAAAAAAATGCAGGATATTGCCCGCCAGCAGACTTTTTCAAATACATTTTCCTATTTGCAGAATCCCGCTCTCTTTTTCCTGCCTTCGATCAATTATACCTTTTCAAATATCCATGAAGAGAACGAATCTACTTCGAGTACTGCTGAAGAAGAATTACTTCAAAGAACACATTCCCTGGATGGGAATTATAAGATCGGTTTTATGAAGATGAATGCCGGTTTTTCGGACAGGAAATTCACTAATGAAGGAGCGCTTGATTTTGGGTTCAGCAACGTAAAGTATTTTTATGGACTCTCGGCTGCGCTCTGGAATACAGAGATAACGCTTGAGTATGAGCAGGAGTTTGTGGATAGTTTAAAGATAAACTGGTTTGATTATAAAAAGGCACAACTCTACAAAGCCGGATTTTCTTACCAAAAGGGAACAACAAATTTCAAAGCAGATTATTCTCATAGAACAAATCAATATCTTACAGGAGAGAGCAATACAAACTTTGACCTTCTGAACTCGCAGCTTTCCTTTAATCTTATTAATAAAAGTATTTCTAATCGTGTGAATTACAAGATCGGGAATATCAAGCTTTATCCCAAAGTGAAGGAGCTTATCTATGTGGGGGACGGACACGGATTGTATGACAGTCTCGGTTTTTATCAGGAGGATGGGGACTATGACTATAAGATCACTATAGTTGGGACACCGCAGCCGATCACTGAGCTTCAAATGAATTGGAATGTGCAGGTTAATCCGTCGAGGGCAATAACACTGAAAGACAAAGGCATAAACGAGCTTTTGGACAAGCTTATATTCAGTTCAGATATTGCGATCCAGGAAAAATCTACCACTCCGCATAAGCTGGATCTCTATCTCCTCAAACCAAGTGCTCTGATGAATAAGCAATATACGGATTACGGTTATCAGCGGTATAAGGAGCAGCTTTGGTATAATATTGTTAAGAACAAGATCGTGATGCGTCTGCTTTATGAGAAGGTAAAAAAGATAGATAATCGGTACCAAAATGAGTTCGATGAACTAGATCAGGATACATACAATGCTGCGCTAAATTTCTATAATGTGAAGCAATGGAATTTTGAGAATGAGGTATCTTATACAGACATTATTTCAAATTATCAAACTGAGGATTTTTTGCACTCAGAAGTGTGGGGAGTTTCAACGGATATTGCATACAAATTCAGCTATAATATGATCGTTTCTTCATTGCTTGCAATGGATATGGAAAATGGTGCAAAAGTTGACGGGACAGATGATTATAAGATAACTTCATATACGATCGAGCCGGAGTTTGTCTATAATGCTGGTTCGAAATATCACCTGTCGGCAAAGCTTCATTTGCAGCAGAATGAGCGGGATGGCTCGGATTACTTTGCCAATATTCTCTACAGCAAACGTGCCGGCTTGAACACAAGAGTAACCCTACAGTTTGATTATAAATTCAGCAAGTATGTGACAGGATTTCTAAAGTATTATTTAGAAAAATATCCGCAGTCTGATGCACGCTACCAGCTAAAGATGGAAGTGAGGGCGGATTTTTAGTGTATTGTTGCACGATCAAGCAGTTTTTTTATTGACGATGAATATGTTTATTTTATTTTTATCAATGTTATTGGATAATAAACATGATTGATAAATATGATTTAACCGTTATGAAAATGAGAAATATACTGAGTAAAACTATGCAGGATATGAGATTTTTTAGAAGTATGATGTATAAAATATGCCCTGAACATTTAAGTAATTAGTTAGAGAATATTTTAAATGAAAGATTCCAAAAGAAAAAAAATTGAAAAATGGATAGAGACCTGGGAGAAAGCAGAACTTGCTTTATATAGAATAAAAATAAACGAATTAAGAGCAACTGATTATTATAGTCAAAATCTAGTGCTTCTTAATGAGATGTTACAATATGCATTTGAACATCGTAAGCTCCGATTAAGTAGTGGCTTAGTTGAGCAACAGAAGATATTTATGAAACTATATAAAAAAGATGGACGAAAAACATGACTGATAGCAAAAGAGTAGAGCCAATAAATTCACTATTTATAGCAGGATTAGAATTTCAAGAAACCTTAGAAAAAAGGAATTGGCCATTTTGTTTTATAGGGGGATTAGCAGTACTTCGCTGGGGTGAAATACGAATGACTCAAGATATAGACCTTTGCTTGTTATGTGGATTTGGAAATGAAGAGAAGTATATTAAAACTCTATTGAAAAAGTTTAAATCTCGAATTACTAATGCTGAAGATTTTGCGTTTACGAATAGAGTCCTTTTATTGTATACTTCAAATAGAGTTTCAATAGATATTTCACTTTCGGGAATACCATTTGAAGATCAAATGATCAAACGTGCGACAGCATTTTCTTTCCATACAGATTGTAAATTGATAACCTGTTCAGCAGAAGATCTTATTATTTTAAAATCGTTTGCCAATCGAACAAAAGATTGGATGGATGTTGAGGGAATAATACTCCGGCAAGGCAAAAGTCTTGATACACATTATATTATGGAACAGTTAGCACCACTTTGTGAAATTAAGGGAACACCTGATATTGTGATTGAATTACAGGATTTAATCAAAAGAGCTATTTAGTAAAAGGAATAATTTTTTATGAAATATAAACATAACAAGGCGCTGTGTGATTAAGCGGTATGATGCATGCTAGAAAACTTGTGGATCAATATACTATGACAGATTTATGCTTAAAACATTAATATACTTTAAATTTGATAAAACCACAATTAATGAAGCAAAACCTTATCTTTTCAAATTCCTAAAAGTCGGTTCAGTATCTATGATTGAAAAAAGTGCAAAAACTGATGATAAAGCATATAATCGTAAATTAGCTGATATAATAATAAAAAAGATTTATAACTCATTTCCAACAACTTCTAAGAATACTATAGGTGACAATAAGCCCCAAAAAACATAGGATAGTCTATGATTATGGATAGAACTGAAGCGGAACAAAAACTTCAAAAAATATTCAACATTCATCATTTCTACGATGATCAATGGAAAACAATCGTGCGAATCATGAAGGGTGAGAGAATTCTCTTAATCGAGAAAACTGGTTTCGGTAAATCGTTATGTTATCAATTTCCGGCAACCCAATTTAAGGGGATGACGATCATTTTTTCTCCGTTAATTGCTTTAATGCGAGATCAGGTAAAATATTTAAAATCCATCGGGATTGCTTGCGAATGTATAAACAGCGAGCAGGAACAGGAAGAGAACACGAAAATTCTCGAAAAAGCAGTAAATGGTGAAATAAAGATTCTCTATATCGCTCCGGAAAGACAGGAAAATCAGCAGTGGTTGGAAGCGGTTAGGAAGATGAATCTTTCGATGGTTGTAGTCGATGAAGCACATTGTATTTCTGTTTGGGGACACGATTTCCGACCTGCTTTTAGGCGCATAATCAGTTTGGTTCGACTGCTTCCTGAAAACTTTCCGGTACTGGCAACCACTGCAACAGCAACCACAAAAGTTGCCGATGATATTATCAAACAAATCGGTAAAAATGTTTCTCTGATCAGGGGAAATTTACTGCGTAAGAATTTTTATTTGAGTGTAGTGAAAGTAGATGACGAAATCTCAAAAATGGCGTGGCTGTCGCAATTTCTGCAAAAACAGGAAGGAAACGGACTCATCTATACTGGAACAAGAGTAAATACGGATTTGTATGCTGCCTGGCTGCAATCGGAAAATGTCAGTGCTGCCAATTATAATGCAGGATTGGATTCCGAATCTCGCAAAAATATTGAGAACGGTTTAAAGGAAAATCGCTGGAAATGTATCGTTTCTACGAATGCACTCGGAATGGGTATCGATAAACCAGATATTCGGTTTATCATTCACACGCAAATGCCGCAATCTCCTATTCATTATTATCAGGAAATAGGCAGAGCAGGGAGAGATGGATTGCCAACAAATATTGTCCTTTTGTATAATCCCGAAGATAAAGAATTGCCGGAACATTTCATTAAGAACAGCCGCCCTTCGCTGAAAAAATATGAAAAAGTTATAGAGGCATTAAAGAAAGAACCACTCGGTGAATGGAGTTTGATGAGGAGAACAAATCTGAAGCAAACACAGGTTCGAGTGATCAGAGCGGATTTGATCGACCAGGGAATTATCAGAGAAGTTATGTATGGTCGCGATAAAAAATACGAGTATCAATTCGGTGCTTCCAAACTGAATAGCGAAAAGTTTGAGAAACTGCGCGATTTTAAGATGAACGAACTTTCACAAATGGTTAATTATTGCGAATCGACTGAATGCAGGATGGATTTTCTCTGTAGTTATCTCGGAGATGATTCGGTAAAGAAATGTGATAATTGTAATAACTGCCTGCAGCGAAGTCCTCAGTATATTCCCAATGATCATTGGAAAGAAAGAATTCAAAAATTTCAGCAAAATTTCTACCCCGAATTGGAAGTTGAAACGAACAGTTCCAATATAGTCAACGGAATCGCTGCATCATATTACGGTTTTTCCAATGTGGGAACAATTATTCATCGCTGTAAATATGAGAATGGCGGAGACTTCCCGAATCATCTCTTAGTTCTGACTTTGCGAGCTTTCAGGCATAAATTCGGAGATGAACAATTCGATCTGGTCGTTTATGTTCCGCCAACGGAATCCGGTGATCTCGTTAAAAATTTTGCTTATAAAATTGCTCGTACTCTAAAGTTTCCGTTTTCCAACGAATTAAAGAAAATTCATCAAACCAAACCGCAGAAAATCTTTCAGAATTATGTTTTGAAAAAGGATAATGTGAAAGATGTTTTTTCTTATGAAGCTGAAATTGAGGGAAAGAAGATTTTATTAATTGATGACATCTTTGACAGTGGGGCGACATTAAAAGAAATTGCGAAAATGTTTACAAAGATAGGAGCGGAGAAAATTGCTCCATTAGTAATCGCAAAAACCATAGGTGGAGACATTTAAATGAATGAAATTCAGCAATACGCTTATTGGATGGCATTAGCCCATTTACCTCGGTGGCGAACTGAAAAAATCAATCGTTTGATCGTAGATATTTTGCAGGAAAAGAAAATAACTTTTGCAGAATTTTTCGATTTAGATAAGAATGATTGGCAAAACGAATTTGATTTGAATCAAAAGGAGGTGATCAACCTTGATGTTGCTAAAACAGAACTTCCCAATTATTCTTTTCTGGTGGAAGATTTACTTAATCAAGGTTTTGAGTTGATTCCATTCAGTTATAATGAATACTCTCCAGTATTAAAAAACAATTTAAAACTCAAATACTCTCCGCCGTTACTCTATGTTAAAGGCAATAAAAATTTACTCAAGGAACCTTCAATTGCAATTGTTGGCTCAAGAAAGGCAACTGATGTTTCGCTAAAATTCACAAAAAATGTCGCTCAAAATGCGGTGAAAAATTTTGAAGTTGTTGTCAGTGGATTTGCAAAGGGTGTCGATAGAACTTCATTGGAAGAAACACTTAAAGCTCACGGTAGAAGTATTATTGTTTTACCTCAAGGCATTATGACATTTGCAAGTGGATTTAAGAAATATTACTCACAAATAATTGATGGTGATATATTGGTTGTCAGCACATACCATCCACGAGTGCCATGGTCAGTTGGTCTTGCAATGGGTCGGAATGTTTATATTTATGGATTGGCGGAAAAAATATTCGTTGCGGAATCTGACTCAAAAGGTGGGACTTGGTCAGGCGTAATAGATGGTTTGAAGAAGGGGCGTGAGGTTTATGTTCGGGTTGCTGATGAAAACGAGGATAATGCCAATAATTTGCTGATAATGAAGGGTGCTATTCCCCTTGATAATAATGGGAAGGTTGAACATCATGAAGAATTAGAAAATTTTGAAGCAAAAGTGAAAAGTATTCTCACTTCCCCACTTTCAGCACAAGAGATTAAAGAAAAAGTACAAATTGATATTAATACACAAAAATTGTCGAAGATATTATATGAATTATCGTTTATTACAACAGAGAATATAAATGGGAAGAAAATTTTCAAACTTAAAGTATCTAAAGAAGCCCAGTTATCATGTCTGTAAGATGAGCTTTTCCGATCACCATTCAGGCGGATATTAATTTAAAAAATAAATAAGACCAGCGGTAATCTATTGTTGACAATTCACTAATCAAACTTTCTTTTTAAATCACCCCCCAATTCTTCCTAATCTATACTTTTCTCAAATTGTTTGTTGATAATATCTGTGCTAAAATATTGACATTCCTTAACTGCGTATTACCTTTTTGACATATTCGTATTACGATAGGAGTTTACAATGGATATATTAACCTTAAAAGTGCCGGAAATAATTAAGACTCAGCTCAATAATCTTGCAAAAAAGCAAGGTTTGAGTAAATCTGATATTGTTCGTAAGGCACTTGTTGAATATTTTTCAAAAGATAAAGTATTATTGTCGGGCTCATTCTTCGATCTTGCTGAAGATCTGGCAGGTAGTATCAAAGCCCCTTCTGATCTTTCTACAAGCAAATCTCATCTCGAAGGTTATGGCTCATGAAGCAAAAGAGGGTTATACTCGATACAGGTCCGATAGTAGCTTTTTTAAATAAGAATGATACATATCATGATTGGGCAAAAACACAGTTCTCACTTCTGACACCACCTCTCATAACCTGTGAATCTGTAATTTCGGAAGCTTGCTATTTACTTAAAAATTTCACAGATGGAGCATCTAATGTTTTAGAGCTTGTTGAGCGGGAGTTAGTATTATTGCCCTTCGATCTTCAGTCTGAAATCGTCTCAATAAAAAAATTATTAGAAAAATATAAGAATATTCCCATGTCCTTAGCTGATGCGTGCCTTGTGAGACTTTCTGAGCAAATATCCGATAGTGTGATTTGTACGTTAGATACCGATTTCAAAATCTACAGAAAAAATATGAGAAATATCATACCTCTCATTTTTCCCGAAAACATATAATTGTTGAATATATTTGTGGTGCGAAACCACAAAATTTTATAATAATTTCTTAAATCACCCCTAACTTTTTACCTATTTTATCAAACTTTTCAAGTGCCATATTGAGCTGGTCGTCGGTATGAGTAGCCATAAAACTGGTTCTGATGAGACAGTCATTCGGCGGAACTGCGGGAGGTATAACAGGATTAATGAACACGCCGTCATCAGCGAGCAAACGCCACATCTTAAAGGGCTATTTAACAGCTGATATAAAAATAATAATGAGATTATTATTTACTATATTTTTATTGACGATGATTCTGTCTTTTTCATTTTTATCAATATGTTCTGGGCTTGAAATATAAAAATAAATTTGGTAATTAAGGAAAAGTTAAATATGCAAGATTTGATGACAATAAAAGATGCAAGTATCTGGGCATCCAAATATATCGGCAAAAACGTTACTCCATCAAATATATCATATTTAATTCAATATGGAAGAATACATAGAAAGGGAGACAATGGAAATACTTTTGTCAATAGGCATGATTTAGAAGAATATTACAATTCGCATTATGAGACAAGAGAAGACCGATGGAAAAAACAGTTGGGAAATGATCTAAACTGGAATTTGTCTTTTTCTGAGTATAAAGAATCTGAAACAACGAAGCATGTCCATAGATTGCATCCTTATAAAGGAAAATTTATTCCACAGCTCGTTGAATATTTTTTGGATAAGCATACCGATAATTTTAAAGATAAATCATTTTTCAACGCAGGGGATATTATCTTAGATCCTTTTTGTGGTTGTGGAACAACGCTTGTACAGGCCAATGAATTAAATTTAAATTCAATTGGAGTTGATGTTTCTGCATTTAATGCTTTTATAAGTAATGTTAAAGTCGGAAAATATGACATTAACGATGTCCGAGAAACGGCTGATATAATTACAAAAAAACTTAAAAATTTTCAGAAAGAAAAAAGCAATGTAAAATTTGAGAATAAACTATTGGGCGAGTTAAAAAAATTTAATAGTGACTTTTTTCCTTCTCCAGAATATAAGTATAAAGTCAGACAAAAAGAGATAAATGAAAAATTATACGGTAAAGAAAAATCCGAAGAATTTTTAAAAATTTACTACAAGCTTATAGATGATTATAAAATTTTATTGAAACAGGAAAAAGACATTTCATTTCTGGATAAATGGTTTCTTAAAGTCGTTAGAGATGAAATTGATTTTGTTTTTGAACAAATCAAATCAATTAAAAATCAAAATACGAAAAAACTCCTTGCTTTAATATTAAGCCGAACTATCCGTTCGTGCCGTGCAACAACTCATGTCGACTTAGGAACATTAAAAGAACCTGTAACCACAACTTATTATTGTAAAAAACATGGAAAAATGTGTAAGCCCCTTTTTTCAATATTAAGCTGGTGGCAAAGATATACACAAGACACAATTAAACGAGTTATTCAATTCAATCAACTTAGGACAGATACTTTCCAAAAATGTTTAGTGGGTGATAGTAGAACAATTAATATAGTTAAAGAATTAGTAGAAAAGTATCCTCAATTTGGCAAGTTAATTAAAAAAAATAAGATAGATGGAATCTTTTCAAGTCCGCCATATGTTGGTTTAATAAATTATCATGAACAACATGCCTATGCTTATGATTTATTTGGCTTTGAAAGAAAAGATGAATTGGAGATTGGCCCTTTATACAATGGCCAAGGATTAGAAGCAAGAAAATCTTATATCAAAGGTATTTCTGATGTTTTGAATAATTGTAAACAATTTTTGAAACAAGATTATGATGTGTTTTTGGTAGCCAATGATAAATATGGTCTTTACCCCAAAATTGCTGAACTATCTAACATGAAAATTGTTAATGAATACAAAAGACCTGTTTTAAATCGTGTTGAAAAAGATAGGTCGGCTTATGCAGAAATAATATTTCATATGAAGGAGATGTAATTATGGCATTGTCGAGAAAACAAATAGAATTAATTGAAGAAACAATAAGTACAAGTTTGAGGAATCGTTTTGAAAAATATAATCCAGAACCGGCTGTAATGCCTTTTCATACTAGACTGTTAGGTAAGGATAGACTTGCCCTATATTCCTTTATCCATTCACTAAATACCAATTTTGGAACAACAATCTTTGAGCCTGTAGCCATTGCATTAGCCAAACATTATTTTATAAAAGCCGAAAAGCATGTTATAGTTGGTGATAAAATAAGTACAGCGGCTCAATTTGAAATACAAAAAATCATGGATGAATTGACTGCTGCAACAATTCAACCAAATAAAACAAAAGAAATTGAAACAATCAGAAAAGTATGCCAAGAAGGGGAAATGCGAACAGTAAAACCAACAATGATAGATGTTTTTCTCGAAAGTGTTTACGGCGAATTATATTTATTTGATATCAAAACAGCAAAACCCAATAAGGGAGGATTTAAGGAATTTAAACGAACTCTTTTGGAATGGGTAGCAGTAATTTTAGCACAAAATCCAGATGCTAAGGTTAATACTTTGATAGCAATACCTTATAATCCTTATGCGCCAAAAAAATACAGTCGGTGGACAATGGCAGGTATGCTTGACTTAGATAATGAATTAAAAGTGGCAGAAGAATTTTGGGATTTTTTAGGTGGTAAAGGAGCATATAACTGTTTATTAGACTGCTTTGAGCGTGTGGGTATTGAAATGAGAACTGAGATAGACGATTATTTTAAAAGATTTAATAAAAGGTAATCAAAACAATTAATTCACCTGCACGTTATCCCTATAACGCTCCTAAATGAATGTAAGCTCGAAACCTTAAATCACCCCTAACTTTTTACCTATTTT
>JACNJG010000003.1 GCA_014382685.1 Candidatus Cloacimonadota bacterium | reverse complement strand
AACAAAGTTTCACAATTAAAAGGCAGACAAATTCCCGGATATTGGGGGCACATGCCTTTCACTCAGGCATACGATTATTTTGGTGTTGTACTGATTTTTTTCTCGATAGTAGGTTTGATCTTATCTTTCAAAAAAGGTTTCATAAAGGTCACACTAGCCCTGTTCCTGTTATCATTATTTTTATCTTTTGGACGGCATCTTCCCTTCCTGTATTCAATATTCTTCCAGTATATTCCATTCTTTAATAAGTTCAGAGTACCTTCTATGATACTGGTCGTGATGCAGTTCATCATGGTTATTTGGGCTGCATTTGGATTCAAACACATACTCGATATCACAAAAGAAAATCTGAAAAAAGTTCAAAATATTATATTTGGCGTCGGAGGATCTCTTGTCCTCATCGGGTTGATAGTTCTCATCTTTGGTTCATCCTTTCCACTTGAAAAAGCCGGCGATGTTTCACAATACGAACCGCAAGTGCTTTCTATGATAAAACAAGCCCGGTTGGATATGCTGCAAACAGATGCATTAAGGTTGATATTATTTGCAGTTCTTACCGCAGCAATTATTCTCCTTTTCATTCACAAAGTGATCCGAAAATATATTTTTATTGGAGCAGTCATTATCATTTTGCTTATCGATCTCATCCCATACGTGAAAAAAGCGGAAGGTGAACTTTACGATCCCATAAAGCTCGAAAAACAGCATTTCAAAATGAAGCCTGCAAACAAAGCAATTTTGCAAGATACTTCTTACTATCGGGTGTTCCCAATTACTGAAAATCCCTTTAACAATAATGACTGGTCATACTATCACAACTCCATTGGTGGGTATAATGCAGCCAAACTCAGGATCTATCAGGACATAGTTGAGAATTGCATTTTCAAAGGAGCCGACCCGCAAGTTCCCGTCAACTGGAACATTCTTAAAATGCTTAATACCAAGTACATCATATCATCTTCGCAGCTTCCGCAAGATCATCTTGAACCCTTTTATTATGACCAACAAAATAAGCTGCTTGTTTACAAAGCGAAATATGATCCTCAGCCCGCTTGGTTTGTCGATGAAGTCATTACTGTTGAAGATCGTGAAAAACGCTTTAACGCATTGAATGATCCGGATTTTGACCCTTCTCAAACTGCAATTCTTGAGGAAGAGTTCCTTTTGCCAGTTGATAAGCCCGATTCATCCTATGTTCGTACTACTCCATCCTTTAATACAATGAAGTATGAAATCTATACCGATATGCCAACTCTATTCGTAGCATCAGAAATTTACTATCCTCCGAAGGGTGGCTGGAAAGCTTTTGTTGACAGCAAAGAAGTGCCAATCTACAAAACAAATCACGTGCTGCGCTCTATTTATATCGACTCACCTGGCGAGCATGAAGTCCTTTTTGAGTTCAGTCCCGAAGTATTCAAGAAATATTATGCAGTTTCGCTCATAGCCCATATCTTTGCATTCCTTTGTTTGATAGCTGTGGCTATCATTACCATTCTGCGGAAGAAGGAAAACGGAAAGGGGAAAACGGATGCAAAATAAAAAAATTGAGAAATTTGAGGACTTAGATGTTTGGCAGGAAAGTATGAGAATGGCTGTAGATATTTATAAAATTTTTTCAGAAAGTAAAGATTTCGGATTTCGAGATCAAATTCAAAGATCATCTGTTTCGATTCCTTCGAATATTTCTGAAGGATATGATAGAAATTCAAACAAAGAATTCATTCGCTTTTTAAATATAGCACGTGGTTCTTGTGCTGAATTAAGAACTCAGTTATATCTTTCATTGAAAATTGGTTTTCTTCCCAAAAATATAGCTCTTGAGCTTATTGATAGAACCCGTAAGCTCTCTGCAATGCTCTTTAATCTTATTAAAACGAGAAAGGAAAAATTTTAGTGAGCCATCCTCCATCCTCCGTTCTCCTTTCTCCCTTTATTTCAATAATTGTTCCTGCTTATAATCGTGCTGACGAAATCGAAGAATTCCTCTCTTCATTTGAAAGGCAGACTGCAAAGAATTTCGAGGTGATCGTTGTTGATGATGGTTCTACAGATTCCACAAAAAAAGTAGTTGAATCCCACAAGACAAACTTAGATTTACACTACTTATTTCAACAGAATAAAGGTCCGGGTGCAGCTCGCAATCTCGGCATGGAAAATGCAAAAGGGAATATATTTGTTTTTATTGATTCCGACTGCACAGTGCCTGAGTATTATATCGAAAACCTCACACATCATCTTGAGAATGACTTTTTCGATGCTTTTGGCGGTCCCGATACCTGCCATGAAAGTTTCTCACTTTTTCTGAAAGCTATAAATTATTCCATGACCTCATTTATCGGAACCGGCGGCACACGTGGCTCAAAAGGAAAACAACTCGCAAAATACTATCCTCGCAGTTTTAATATGGGAATCAAAAGAGTAATTTATGATAAGATCGGTGGCATGAATGCCCTTCGGCACGGACAGGATATGGATTTTTCTAACAGAATTTATAATGCTGGATTTAAAGTAAAATTTCTTTCCAATGTCATTGTGTATCATAAACGAAGAACAAATTTGAAGAAATTTTTCAAGCAGATATTCAACTGGGGGGTCACTCGCATCAATCTTGGCAGGATCGATTCTAAGATGTTGAAGCTGATCCATGTGCTACCAGCAATAGCACTT
>JACNJG010000004.1 GCA_014382685.1 Candidatus Cloacimonadota bacterium | reverse complement strand
ATCCAATTATCATTGATCTTGCTGAAGATAGAGGAGAGTATATCGAGCCCAATGTATGGGTGGTTCATGAGATAGGGAAATAGAGATTGTTTTAACACGAGTCAGTCGCATAGAGAACGACTCGGAAAAATATGCCATGTGATATCAAAGACTTCTTTATCACGACCTCAAGAAATAAACGAATAGGAGTTTTGTTCGATAACTTCAGTAAATATCAAACATATATTACCGATAATTTTGAAAAACTGGACATCATATACAACAACGTGCCGCGATGGATTCACGATCCCTAAAACTCAATGAATTAAGGGTGGGATTGTAAGCTAAAATGGGGTAAAAAATTTAGGTACAAATCAAACCTAAGGTATCTTTTAGACTGTGTTAGATTATCACTCCCTATAATTATAAATCTTAAGGAAAACTAATGAATATTAAAAAAATTAGAAATATCGGTATAAGTGCCCATATCGATTCGGGCAAAACAACGTTAACAGAACGAATTCTATATTATTGCAATAAAATATACAGGATCGGGGAAGTGCATGGAAAAGACGGCATTGGTGCAACTATGGATTCCATGGAACTGGAAAAAGAACGCGGCATCACCATCGCATCAGCTGCAACAAATGTGAGATGGAAAGGCTTCGATCTCAATGTGATCGATACTCCGGGACATGTTGATTTTACGATCGAAGTAGAAAATGCTCTGCGGGTGCTTGACGGAGCGATACTCGTGCTCTGTGGCGTGAGTGGTGTGCAGTCGCAATCCATTACAGTGGACAGGCAATTGAAACGTTATAAGGTTCCTCATGTTGCATTCATCAACAAGCTGGATAGAACCGGTGCTGATCCTGAAAAAATAAAAGATCAGCTTCGTGAGAAATTGGATCACAATGCAGTTCTCATGCAGATCCCGATTGGTCTGGAAGAAAATTTTGAAGGCATAATCGATCTCATTTCCCGTAAAGCCAGATACTTTACCGGTACTAATGGAGAGCAGGTCATAGAGAAAGAAATCCCGGAAGAATATCGAGCAAAAACCGAAGAAATGCGCGAGATTTTGATTGATGCTGTTTCCATGTTCAGTGATGAACTGGCAGAAGCTTTTCTGGATGGAAATGAAACCGAAGAAATGATCTATGCGGCAGTTAGAAAAGCGACCATTTCTTTGGAGTTAACGCCGGTATTTATCGGCTCCGCTTACAAAAATAAAGGAGTCCAATTGCTGCTCGATGCCGTTATACGATATCTTCCCGATCCAACTGAAAGAATAAACATAGCTCATGATAAAGACGAGGACATGAGAAATATCACACTTGAATCAGATCCCGATCTTCCGGTTGTTGCGCTGGCTTTCAAGCTGGAAAACCAACAATACGGGCAACTTACCTATATACGAATCTACCAGGGCACAATAAAAAAAGGTTCAGAGCTGCTTAACGCCCGAACTGGGAATAAAATTAAAGCAGGTCGTCTGGTGAAAATGCATGCTGATAATATGGAAGATATTACCAGTGCCAGTGCCGGTGACATTGTGGCTTTGTTTGGCATAGACTGCGCTTTGGGCGATACCTTCAATAGCGGAAATAATTGTCTTACGATGCGCCAGTCGTATATCCCTAAACCAATCATATCCCTTGCTTTGGGAATTACAGATAACAAAGATCAGGAGAAACTTGCGAAAGCCTTATCCAGATTTACGAAAGAAGATCCTACGTTCAAGGCAAATGTAGATGAAGAAACAAATGAAACAATTGTACATGGAATGGGCGAACTGCATCTAAATATCTATATAGAAAGAATTAAAAGAGAATATGGTGTGAATCTGGAAGTTACTGCGCCCAAAGTTTCCTATCGGGAAACTCTTACAAAGGCGATTGAATTTGATTATATTCATAAAAAGCAAACTGGCGGTCATGGCCAATTTGCACGTATCAAAGGAATTTTAACACACTCAGGAAAAGATGAAAGTATCTTTGTGGACAAAGTGCGAGGTGGTAATATTCCCAGCCAATTCATGCCGGGTTGTGAAAAAGGATTTCTTTCTTCTCTGAATAAAGGAGAACTCGCTGGATTTCCGGTTGTGGGTGTAAAGATGACGTTGGATGATGGTGATTTTCATGCAGTCGATTCCTCGCCACTTGCTTTTGAAATAGCGACGAGATCAGCTTTTAGAGAAAATTATCATAAAGCCAAGCCGATCATTCTGGAACCGGTAATGAAGGTTTCTGTGGAAACTCCATCGGAATTTCGCGGCAATATTATGGCGATCATCAATCAAAATCGAGGAACAGTATTAGACACCGTTATTGACGAACATTTTACACGTATCGATTCGGAGATGCCCCTTTCTGAAACCTTTGGCCTTGCAACCGATTTCCGTTCCGTCACACAAGGAAAGGCAGATTTTACGATGGAATTTAGTAAATATAAACCTCTTCCCAAAAACCTGGAAGAAGAACTTTTAAAGAACAAAGAGAAATAGGTTTTGAATATTTCTCCTCGTTCCTAAGTTGAACGTGGGAACGAGATAAAGAGATAGGAGCTAAACCTGTGAATAATTACTCTTTTATCAACAATGTGCCGGATCATCTACAGTTACAGGACGAAGTAACAACACCTCTCTGGCCCGAATTCATGATGCACGATCCGATTGCAAACAAGTACTGGTCATCTCTTT
>JACNJG010000119.1 GCA_014382685.1 Candidatus Cloacimonadota bacterium | reverse complement strand
TGAGGATGTGTATGCATATTTTCAACTTGATCCGGAATCGATTGCTGAGAAAATCGCAAATATTATTCGATAATATAGCAAATGAAAAAGAGGGATATAACAGTTTTTTTTGTTTCATCCTACTCTGTTGCTTTTGTCCTTAGAGATATTAAGATTATCAGAAAACACTTCAACATAAGAGTAGCAAACTTCATTGGAATAAAGAAAACAGTACGAGATGTCCTTAAAACAATCATCATTATCTGGAAGAATCTTCGAAGGTCAGATATTGCATTTATCTGGTTTGCTGATTTTCGTGCCTTTGTAACAGTCCTATTTGCTAAAATATTGAGGAAGAGAACGATTCTCGTAGTCGGCGGATATGAAGTCGCTTATGTTCCGGAAATATCCTATGGTGGAACTCTTGGTAAATATTCAAGGAGTAAGATATCCTGGATCATACATAATGCTGATGTTGTTATTTCAGTATCCGACGCAAGCAGGAAAGAGCTGCAACAATATTATGATCTTCATTCATCCCAGCTCATTTATAACGGAGTGGAGACTGTTAAATTCAACGCAGATCCTAAGATTCGTAAAGAAGATATTGCATTAACTGTTGGCTACATCTCTGATTCGAATCTTTTGAGAAAGGGAATTGAACCTTTTGTAAAAGCCGCATCATTTCTTCCCGAAATTCCCTTTTATGTGATTGGAAAATATGATGATGAAACTTATAATCATTTAAAAAAAATGGCTTCCCCAAATATAGTTTTCACTGGATTTATTTCTGAGGATGAGCTTATCAAATTCTATCAAAAAGCAAAGGTGTATGTGCAGATTTCAGCCCATGAAGGATTTGGTATCTCTCTTGCTGAGGCAATGTTATGCGAGTGTGTTCCAGTTGTGACTGACAGGGGAGCACTTCCGGAAGTAGTTGGGGATACTGGCTATTATGTACCTTTTAATAAACCTGAAGAAACAGCCAAAGCAATTCGAGAAGCACTCACATCTTCTAATGGTTCTGAAGCTCGCAAGCATATTTTAGAAAATTTCTCAATGAAAAGAAGAGAAAACTCCTTAGTGAATATCATAGATAAGACAGTATGCAAATAAAGATCGGACTATGTGTTCCAAACCCCGGTTGGGAAATTATTCTTTCCCAGGAAGGACTTTGCTTTGAGAAGATCGAGCAGGAATCAGTTTCAGATTTTAATGAATATGCACTTGTAATTCCCAATAACGAATTCGTTAAAAACAAAAAACAGCTACTGGCAAAATATCTAGCAGGGGACGGACTGGTGATTGTGGATAGAGATACATTTCCTACACTACTTGATATAGGTTATCTTAGGAAAAATGTATCATATAGAATCACCAAAGAAAATTCTTTGTTTTCGCAGGTAGGTCTTGTTGATTTTTATACTAAATTCAGTATTCCCAAATGTAATAGCTTGCTGAGTTTGGATACTGATCTTGATATTAATGAATATTCACAAAAAAAGGGGAATGTAGTAATTCTTCCATTTTCAATAAACGAACTGATTCTCGAACAGGGTTCAATTCGAAAACGCTTTTATATCGACAGAAAGGAACTACCATCCGAAGTTGTCTCAAAGGTTAGCAAAGGCAAAATAAGAGAGATTGTTTTCCATATTGTACAAAAGTGTTTTCTGAAGTTTGATATACCTTTCGTTCAGAAATGGTATTATCCATCAGAAAATGAAAATGCCCTTATCTTTCGTATTGATACCGATTTCTGTTCTTACGAGGATGCAAAGAACTTATATTCCATTTGCAAAAAATATAATATTCGTGCTACCTGGTTTGTTGATACAAATGATAAAAAGATGCTTTCTGAAGTTTATCCGTCATTTACTCAACATGAGATCGCTCTTCATTGTGAACGGCATAAGGTTTATGATTCTTATAAGGAAAATTGTGATAACATCCTTTGTGCTCAAGAAAAGCTGAAGCAGTATGATCTCAATACAAAAGGTTTTGCTGCTCCCTTTGGTGAGTGGAACGAAACTCTCGGAAAAGCATTGGAAGATCTCAATTTTGAATACTCATCAGAATTTGGACTGGATTATGATGATTTGCCATTTTATCCATATTTTGATGATCATTTTTCATCTGTTATGCAGATTCCAATTCATCCTATCAGCATCGGCAGATTGCGAAGAGCTCATTTCACAGATCAGGAAATGATAAGATATTATAAATCAATTATAGACTTTAAATGTTCTCGAAATATGCCTGTCATTCTGTATCATCATCCGCATCACAAAAAGTTGAATGTGTGGGAAGATATCTTTGCATACATTCAAACCAAAAATCCGTGGAATCCAACTATGCACGAATTTACGAAATGGTGGAGCACAAAGAGCGATAAAAATTATTCTTATGAATTCAATAATGGGGAGATATTAGTTTCTGATGATGGTGACGGCGAAGTTATTTTTCGATTACTTGACTCTCAAAAGGGCTCTTCGATCATTCATTCAAATGAATCTTATAAGATCGATAAATTGTCCTTTACAAAAAGACAACCTCTAAGATTTGATGAGAAAAAATCAATGAGAAGGTATCATTGGAGAGATTCGCTAAACAATTACGAACAAAAAAAAGCAAAGAAGAAACAATGAGAATTTTCCTGGCAAGCTACCAAACTTTGATGATCAATCGGGGAGGACCCACTTACAAAATTCTGT
>JACNJG010000156.1 GCA_014382685.1 Candidatus Cloacimonadota bacterium | reverse complement strand
GGTAATGGGAAATGCGGATAGGGTGATTAGTCCGTGCTAGGTACAGTTATGAGCTGAAGCACGGGGCTAATGATCGTATCCCAATTCATTCCCGTCATTTTTCTTATTAGCCCGTCCTTTAGGGCTTTTTTTCAAACTAAACTTTGGAAAACAAAAAAAGCCCCGATTATTACATCAGGGCTTTTTATTTTTTCTAATATCGTTTTTATTAGTGCGTTTCTTTATATTTCTTCAGAACTCCGAGCACATAATCAATATCCGCTTCAGTGTGGTCTGCGTTTACCTGGAATCGTATCTCTTCATCTCCTTTTGGCACGACAGGGAAGTTCAGTCCGGTGCCAAGCACGCCGTTTTCTGTCAGGTATTTCACAAGCTTTGTGGTTTCTGCGGTATCTCGCACCATCAGCGGAACTACGGGATGCGGTCCCTCGATCGTTTCATAACCAAGAGATGTCAAACCATCCTCAAATTTCTTTGTCATAGCAGCCAGGTGTTCCAGCCGTTTCACGCCGACTTCGCTATCCAGGATTTCCAGGACTTTAAGCGTTGCAGCAGCTTCCGAGCATGTAATTGGGTTTGAATAGATGTACATCGGTGCAGTCTCGCGCAGGTAATCTAAAACTGTTTTGGAAGCAACAACATATCCGCCATTCACACCAAATGCCTTTCCTAATGTGCCGATCAGAATATCTACTTTTCCGCCGGTGAACTCTTCGGTTCCCCTGCCTGTTTTGCCAAAAGCTCCCACGCCATGAGAGTCGTCAGCAATGGTGATCACGCCTTCTTCAAATTTGTCATTGAATTTGGCAGAAATTTCTGTGAGCTCTTTGAGCGGTGAAAAATCTCCACGCATGCTGAAGATACCATCTGTAATAACCAGACAGCGCTTTCCCTTTCCAACTGCTTCGTTCAGTTTTGCTTCCAGGTCTGCCATGTCGTTGTGTTTATAGATCATCTTGGCAGCGGGACGTGAAAGTCTCATTGCCTGGATAATGCAATTATGGTTAAGTGCATCGGAAACAACAACGGTCTCTTTGGTGGTGAGCGGATAAATGACACCCAGACTTGTAACATACGCAGAACTGAAGATCATTCCGGCTTCGCGTCCGTGAAATTCCGCAAGTTTCTTTTCCAGCTCGATATGCAGATCATAAGTTCCGCTGATGAATCGAACCGCTCCCGGTCCAACGCCGAATTTCTGAGCTGCTGCTTCTTCTGCTTTGATAACTTCCGGGTTCATCGACATTCCCAGATAGGAATTTGCATTCATTTTGATAAATTCCTGATCGCCGTATCCTTCCAAAATATAACGAGGTCCGAATTCACCTTTTGCTTTTCTTACTTCTTTGATAACCAGTTCCGCACCTTTGTCTCTACCGGTAGATCGCAGATCTTCCAGATTTTGGGCAAGTGCAGAATTTAATTTTTTCAGGGGCATTTATTCCTCCAAATATATTTTATTTTATCTTTATTTTAATTTTTCGGATAGAACTTCGAGCATATCTTTAGTCATAGCTTCGAGATCATATTCCGGTTTCCAGCCCCATTCTTCTCGGGCTGCCGAATCGTCCATGGAATTGGGCCACGAATTTGCAATTGCCTGACGAACGGGGTCGACATTATACTCAAGGACGAATTCTGGTATAACTTTCTTTATTGATGCTGCGATCTTTTCCGGATCGAAACTCATCGCAGTCACATTAAAGGCATTTCTGTGTTTCAGCTTTGCGGGATCGGCTTCCATGAGGTCTATTGCAGCTTTTATCGCATCGGGCATATACATCATATCCAGATAAGTACCCTTGCCGAGGTTACATGTGTATTTCTTGTTTTTGATGGCTTCATAATATATCTCGACAGCGTAATCGGTTGTGCCACCGCCGGGCAGGGTTTCGTTTGAGATAATACCGGGATATCGCACACCTCTTGTGTCCACGCCAAATCTTTTGTAATAATAATCGCAGAGCAATTCTCCCGCAACTTTGGTGACGCCGTACATAGTACTTGGTCTTTGGATAGTATCTTGCGGTGTGTTATCAAGGGGAGTGGACTCTCCGAATGCACCTATCGAGCTGGGAGTAAAAACAGCACAACCATATTCACGGGCAACTTCCAGCACATTATACAAGCCATCGATATTTACTTTCCATGCAAGATTTGGCTTTGCTTCCGCTACGGCAGAAAGGATCGCTGCAAGGTGGTAAATTGTGTCGATATTATACTTTTTTACAACCTCTTTTATCTGTTCGATATTGGTGCAGTCAACCATTTCACAAGGACCGGAATTTTTGAGTGTTTCTCCCGGTTTTGTCCTGTGAAAGCCCGCTACCACATTTTCATTACCATATCTTTTTCGTAATTCCATTGTTAATTCAGAGCCAATTTGTCCTACAGCTCCAGTGACAAGGATCTTTTTCATTTATTCCTCCGACTTCAATTTATTTTTTCTAAAACTACCACTGCAATTGCAGATGTTTTCGTGTGGGAAATTGACACATAAATCCCGTTGATTCCGGCGTTTTCACAAATTTCTTTTGCAGTATTCTGCATCAGAATCTCCGGTTTCCCAAGCTCGTTATTGACGACCTCGATATCTTTCCATTTCAATCCGCCACGCAAACCCGAACCAAGAGCTTTCAGGAATGCTTCCTTAGCAGCAAATCGGGCTGCAAAACACTGTGCCTGAATAGCAAAATTTTCCGCTCTGGTGCAATAGGTTCTCTCACTCTCCGTGAAGAGCATGTCTGTGAATTTTTCACCATGAGAAGTTAACTCTTTTTTGATTCGATCAACTTCAACAAGGTCTGTGCCAATGCCAAATATCATAGTTTACTCTTTTTTTTCTGCATGATTCTCTGTCAATATTAATGCTCGCCTTGCAAGGGCATTTTGCACGACCTTATATTCGCTCCAAGGAAGCTCGCGCATGCCGTAGCACATTGTTGTTTCATGTGCCTTCCCGCATGTGATAACGGTATCTCCGTCTTGTGCTGAACATATGGCTTTCTCTATTGCTTCTTCCCTGTTCGGTATCTTATAAAAATCAGCTCCTTCTTCCCTTCCTTCCTGCAAACAACCGGCGGCGATCTCATCTATTATCGCTTCTGCTGATTCTGTTCGGGGATCTTCCGCAGTGATATAGATATTGTCTGCAAGCTTTCCTGCAACAATTCCCATGTCCTTTCGTTTTTGAATATCTCGGAGCCCAGCACTCCCAAAAACAACATGTATCTCATTCTCTGTAAATGCACGAACCGCATGGAGTGCCTGCTCGAGGGCATTGGCGGTATGGGCAAAATCTATGATAACAGTAAAATTCCCCTGCTCATGAGGAACAAACTCCATCCTACCTTTTATGTTTTTTAATGATCCTATTGCTTTGATAATTTTTTCTTTGGAGATTTTTTGTGAATAGGCAACAGCAATTGCAGCAAGTGTATTGTACACATTGTACTCGCCAACGAGCCGGCTTGTGATTCGGAATTTTTCTTCCGGAGTATGGATAGTAAATTGCAACAATGTTCCGTCAACAGAAATATCATCCGCCCAAAAATCTGCTTTATTGCTCAATCCGAATGAGAAATGGCGATCGACATTATAATTTGTAAACTTGCTGTATGACGGATCATCATAATTTAGCACACTTGTTTTTAGGACATTTTCCTTTTTATATGAAGATGAAAGCAGTTCAAACAGATGAGCTTTTGTTGTGACATATTCCTTTCGTGTTTTATGATAATCAAGATGCTCGGAAGTAATATTCGTCAGCACGGCAATATCATACTCACATGCTTCCACCCGGTATTGCGCAAGCCCATGCGAGGAGGTTTCTATCACTGCATATTCCGATCCCGCTGCAACCATTTGGGCAAGGTATTTCTGTATCGAAAGTGCATCGGGTGTGGTAGTATGAAATCCTGTTTCGAATACTTCATTTCCGATTATCGCATTTATCGAAGTGATCAATCCGGTTTTGTGTCCTGCTTCATTCAGGATATGATGAATGATCGTTGAGGTTGTTGTTTTGCCATCCGTGCCGGTCACACCAATAATTTTTAGTTTTTGGGCAGGAAAATCATAAAATGCTGCTGCTAGTTGTGCTAATGCTTTTCTGGAATTCGAGACTTTTATGACTGGAATAACAATATTTTCAGGAACCTTTGTTTCGTCCTCAATAAGTATTGCAGAAGCTCCTTTTTCACTTGATTGTGATATATAATTGTGTCCGTCAGCATCCGTGCCTTTTATGGCAACGAACAGGTCTCCTTTTTGAAGAATTCTTGTATCAAAAGAGATGCCGTTTATATCAACATCCTGTATTGCTGCTTTCGTAAGAACAGTATAATCTTCTAGACTTTCAAGAAGTTTTTGTAGCTTCATTATTCTTCGAGAGAATCGGAGATCTTTCCCTTTTTTATCAAGCTGCGAAGCGACACATAGGTTTTGATCCCACTGTTCATGAGCTTATACCAGAATGGCTTGAATACGTGGTCGTGCATGCCGATGAATTTTTTGAACTCTCCGCCAAATCCTTTTTTGAAACGATACACGCCATAGAGCGGATGTCCTTCATGCGGATGGGCAGGCACTCCCCAGAGGTCATAGGTTTTGTATCCCTGCTCCTTTGCCCATTGTATCACATGCCAGTGCAGTGCCTGGTTCGGCATGACATTTCTATAATCATTTGTCGAAGCGCCGTACATATACCAAACCTTGTGACCGAAGGCAAAGATATACACTCCTGCAACCGGCACATCTTTATAATAAGCAAGGAAAAGATGCACCATGCCTTTATCTGCCATTAGCTCAATCACTCTTTTGTAGTAATTAAAATTATGGATGATGAAGGTGTCGCGTTTTGCTGTAGTTTCATAGATGTTATAAAATTTCCTGGCGCCTTCCAGCGAAGTTTCCTCTCGTACTTCAACTCCTTTTTTTATAGAAAGACGGATATTATACCGGGTTTTTGACTCACATCCTGCAAGAATATCATCGAGAGATTGTGTAAGGTCGAGAAAATATGTAGCACGTGGCTGGATCTGCTTTCTCACAAAATGGAAATTGTATTCGTGCAAGATGTCGAGCGCTGCATTATCATCTTCATCAATCTCGGGGTCGATTTTCAGGACAATGGCGTTATGCTTCTTGGCAATTTCGTAAATTTTATTCATCAAAACAGAAAAGTGCTCGCGTTTTGTTACATCGATAACCGGACCGCGTGGCGCATAGAAAAGGCATTTGCCAGTATATGGAATTTTCCGCTTCTGCACGGAAATACCGCCAACGATCTTGCCGTTCTCAAAAACCGCAATTCGGATCGGTACCCAGCCGGAGATTCGTTTGAATTCTCCCCATTCATAGGACTGAATGATCGGGCATTCGTTTGTAGATGCCACGAATTTATCCCATCTGGAAAATTCTTCTTCTGTTTCCAAAATCTTACATTTTACATTTATATTCATAGATACTCTGTTTTATTGCAAGTTCAGATGTGAGAATCCGAACATAACGAACCTGTCAACTTTTTCCTGTTCTACTTTGCATTTCGTAAAAATTGACAGCATGAGCCACACTCCCAAAAAGAACCCAATCACAATGAAAAGGAGTTCATTAGTAATGAAATTTTTTCGATTATTTCTGACAAGTTTTATCTTAATGGTTCTGCTTTCCTGCGGCGGGTTCCTTTTTGCAGAGGATAACGAACAAGCCGAAGAGGAGATCATGAAAGACCCTATAGTAAAAATGCACACGAATTATGGCGACATCTCGATAATGCTCTATAATGACACACCCCAGCACAGAGATAATTTTCTCAAATTGGTCGAGGAATGCTTCTATGACAGTACGCTTTTCCACAGAGTTATTGCCGGTTTTATGATACAGGCCGGCGATCCCGGTTCAAAAAATGCTGCACCTAAAAAACAGCTTGGAGCTGGCGGTCCCGGTTATACTGTTCCTGCCGAATTCCGCAAAGACCTAATTCACAAAAAGGGGGCTCTTGCGGCAGCACGCCAGGGAGACCAGTTCAACCCACAGAAACGCTCTTCCGGCTCACAGTTCTACATTGTTGTAGGGCGTCCATGGACTGAGGACGAGCTTGATATGGTCGAGGAAAGAAAGGGTTTCGAATACGCTGACGAGCAGAGAGAAATATATATGACCCTCGGCGGCTACCCTTTCCTGGATAGAGAATACACGGTTTATGGAGAAGTAATTGAGGGCTTGGATATCGTTGATGCCATCTCTGTCGCTGATACTAATCCGGCAGACAGACCCCTTCAGGATATTATTATTGAGAGTGTGGAGGTTGTGGAATAAGAGTGCAGTTTATCCTTTATAAAAGCCCTTGCTGCATACAGTTTATTATTAAATATCCTCGCAAACATTGACACAGAAAATCACGGTTTTGTTTTTTATATATAAATTTACCGGAGGTGATACTTAGTGACTAAAGTTGTAGTTGGTAAAGACGAGAGCTTTGAAGGTGCTTTCCGCCGCTTTAACCGAAAGGTGCAGCGCTCGGGCGTTCTTTCTGATATTAAAAAGAACCGCTATTACGAGAAGCCCAGCGATAAAAAGCGAAGAGAGCTCAAAGCTACTTTACGTAAACTTAAACGTAATAGTTTCAGATTTCGATCGCGATAATGTGTTTCGATAATTTTACGTAAACTTCAATGGATATTATTAATATCATTGCCCTCGGAATCATTCTTGTTTTCGGGGGTTTTGGTTTTATATCAGGATTCATCAAAGGAAGCGCCCGGCTCATCGGCTGGATTGTAGCGCTCATCCTTGCCATAAAACTGGGTCCGGCATCCTCTGTTTTCTTTCAGAATACTTTTAATTTTTCGGTAAAGACATCAAATATACTGGGCGGAGTTTTAGTATTTCTGATAGTAATGGTTATTATTGCCATCATCGTAAAGCTCCTGAAAAAAATGATCAAAGCACTCCATCTGAGCTTCATGGACAAACTGCTTGGATTTATCCTTGGTTGCTTTCAGGCAATGATCGCGGTTTTTTTGCTCTCGTTATTCGTACAAATACTCCCCATTCCGGAACAAACCAAGACAACTATTACAAGCGCAGCTTTTGTGGAATGGAGCAACGAGAAGATCGCTCGTGTTCTTGAAGCGACCAAGCTCGATTCCCAGATCCGCAACAATTCCTATTATAAAGAACTTTTAAAACTGCAATATAAAATCCAGAAGGACGTAACTGACGCCATCTCACCGCTCTCATGAAAAACGCTTTTGAAGAACTGGAATTCAATAAAGTCAAAGCGTTGATCGCTGCATATTGTGTGTCTCCGGTGGGAGGTCGGCTTGTGGAAAAACTTGCCCCTCTTGGAGAGAAAGCACTCGTAGAAAAAAAACTTTCCCAACTTCATGATGTTTTCAATTACCTCGAACAAAGCCACCATTTTGCACTTTCCGGACTTGAAGATACAGAAATGCTGTTTGATTATTTTGGCAGATACGAGCAATTCACAATCGATGAACTTCTTATGTTTGGAAGCAATATCCGCATTGCAAACACGCTTAAGAAAGACGGGGATATCTCTCGGGAAATTTTTCCGGAACTGTATTCAATTGTGTCTGCCCTCATCGAAATGAAAGAGCTGGAAAAACGGTTCGATAAAATATTCGATACCGGTGGCGAGATCAAAGATACTGCAAGCCCAATTTTATCTTCTATTCGAAAAAACAAACAAAAAACCAGAAAGCACATATATTCCGAGCTTGAAAGCATTCTTGATAAGAAAGATTACGAGAATGTTATTCAGGATAAGGTCGTGACCTTTCGTGATGAGCGCTATGTTATTCCTGTTCGTGAAGGCGGTGTCTCTCAAATGAAAGGAATTGTGCATGGGCGCTCAAAATCCGGCGCATCATTTTATGTGGAACCTCTTTCGGTAATGGAACTCAACAATTCTCTGAATACGCTCTCCGAAGAAGAAAAGCAGGAAATTCATAGAATACTCGCGGAGCTATACAATGAGCTAAAAGATCATAAAGAGGAATTGAAACAGAATCTTGCCATTCTCCAAAAAATTGATTTCCTCAATGCCTGCGCTCTCTATTGCAGAAGTATTCATGCACATGTGCCACAAATTATTGATGACACCCGTTTGAGCATGAAAAATGCCCGGCATCCGCTTCTTTTTAACAGCATAAATAATCCTAAAAATATTATACCCTTCTCCCTGCATATAGGAGAGAAATTCAGGGGAATTGTCATTTCCGGCGTAAACACAGGCGGAAAGACCGTTACGCTAAAAGCAACCGGGCTTCTCACAATGATGGCTCTTTCGGGCTTGATGATCCCCGTCGAAGAATCTCAGATCGGAATGTTCACTTCGTTTTTCACTGACATTAATGACGAGCAGTCCATCGAGGATTCCATCAGCACTTTTTCCTCTCATATTAAAAAGCTGAATATAATTTTTGATAATGCTGATGCCTCTTCGCTTGTCCTCATAGACGAGCTTGGAACTGGCACCGACCCCGAAGAGGGCGCTGCTTTTGCACAAGCTGCCATGGAGGCGCTCATCGCTAAGAAATCGAAGGTGATCATTACTACCCATTTAAATAAGCTCAAAATTTTTGCATCGGAACACCCGCTTTGTGAAAACGCTTCAATGCGATTCGATCAGGAAAAACTTCTGCCCACATATCTGCTTGATCTCGGCTTTCCGGGGAATAGCTATGCGCTGGATATTGCAAAGGAATATCATTCTCCCGAAAATATCGTGTCTCGTGCTCGCGAGCTTATTGATCAGAAAAGTCTGCAATTGAGTGAGCTTCTGAAAAAAACCGAGCAGCAGAGAATCCATCTTTCGCAAAAACTATATGAATTCGATTTGAAGAACAAGCTTCTTGAACAGCAATTGGAATCTTTAAACAAAAAAGAGCAAAACTGGACGCAAATCGAAAAAGAGCTGAGGCAGAAAGCTCTTCGGGAATCCGAAGAATACCTCTCGCAACTGCATCAAGATTTCGATCATGAAATTGACGAACTTAAAAAGCAATTTAAAGCTGAAAAACATATAGAACACGATCGAGTACGCTATGTGAAAAATAAAATATCAAAAGAGAGATCCTCAATTGAAAAGAAGAGAGATGAGCTTTCCGACATAAAGTTCATTCCGGCAAAAGAACTCTCTGTTGGTAAAGAGGTTTACATCAAACCCTTGAATCTTGTTGGGAAAGTGCACTCTGTTAATAAAAATACTGCTCGTGTCCTTGCTGAGGGATTGAATTACCGTATAAAGAAAACCGATATATATGAAGTTCCCAAGGGCAGGGAACACGTTGAGCATAAAGAAGATACTGACATATCTGTTCATGCGGATATCGACCGTGATTTTGCCCTTGAGCTTAATCTTATGGGTTTAACTTTCGATGAAGCACGCATAGAATTGGACAAGTATATTGACAAGGCAATACTGCTGAACTATCCAAGAGTAAGAATATTACACGGAAAGGGCACAGGTCAACTCAGACGAAAGATATGGGAGCAATTTAAGAATGACAGACGCATCAAAGAATATCGTTCAGCTCCGCTTCAAGAAGGCGGCGATGGGGTGACTATAGTGGATTTGAATTAGTTATGCGATACGACCAGACACTTCTCGACGATATACGCTCTGCAAACAGCATTGTAGATGTGGTCGGGGAATATGTTCCCCTGAAAAAGAGTGGCGCAGATTACAAAGCTCCATGCCCCTTCCATAATGAAACAAAGCCCTCGTTCACCGTTTCTCCGCGCCTGCAAATATTCAAATGCTTCGGTTGCGGGAAAGGCGGTAATGTCTTCACCTTTCTCATGGAGTATGAAAAGATCACCTTTAACGAGGCAGTAAAAAAACTTGCAGATCGGGTCGGAATAAAACTTCCGGTCTATAAGGAACGATCCGAAGAAGAGAAGAGCTTATACAACTCTCTCTATGGAATTTATGAATCTGCTGTGCGATACTATAATAATAATTTGACCTCCAAAGAAAATGAAGGGCTTGCCTATCTGCAATCACGAAATGTTTCCGATAAAGACATTAAGACCTTCAATCTCGGACTATCGCTAAAAACACATTCGGGACTTTATAATTACCTGAACAAAAAGGGGTTTTCAGAAGGGGCACTCAACAAGAGCGGTTTGTTCACGAGCTCAAATGGTGGACTCCGGGATAAATTTTTTGAAAGGATCATGTTTCCTGTTTATAGTTCGGACGGCAAAGTGGTCGCTTTTGGAAGTAGAATTTATAAAGAGGGTGATGACCGCGGTGCAAAATATCTAAACTCGCCGGAGACGCCCATCTATCAGAAACGCAAGCATCTTTATGGACTCTACCAGGCAAAGGATTCGATCATCAAAAGTGATTCGGTTCTTTTGGTTGAGGGTAATCTTGATCTGATAAAGCTCTGGCATCATGGGTTTACGAATGTGGTGGCAAGCTTAGGAACTGCGCTTACCGAAGAACAGGTCAAGCTTCTTTCCAGGTACACAAAAAATATTTACGTCCTCTATGACAGTGACAGTGCCGGCAAAGAAGCAGCAGCTCGCGCCATCAATATATTTATCGCATTATCTATTTTCCCCAAACTCATCATCCTTCCCCCCAATACCGACCCCGACGACTTCCTCGAAGCGTATGATGCAGGAGCACTTCGGGATTATATCGATGACGCAAAGACTTTCTATAATTTTATCCACAAAATAAGGCATGCAGAAAAAAATCTTGATAATAAAAAAAACGCTCTGGATGACGTCATATCGTGCCTTGACCTTATTGAAAATCCGGTGCAGAAAGAGCTTTATGTGCAGGAATGTGCAAACCTTTTCGGGGTAAGTGAAACGAACATTTTTAAAGCGCTGCAGTCGCTTAAGAAAAAATCGTGGAACCCCAAAACCCCGCTCACCCTGCACGTTGATCCCTATCATGAAGAAAAAAATATCATAACCCTCATCCTCTCATATCCTGACCGGTGTGCTGAATATTTAGACGAGATCGAGGTTGATTATTTCACACACCCTCTTATAAAAAAGCTGTTTACAGTCATTAAAACCAAAGAAAATCCCGACATTCTTGCCGGAAAGGGTGCCCGGCTTATGGACTATTTCGAACCACAAGATGCTGATTTCATTTCCGATCTTCTGTTCAATGAGCTGTCCTTTTCCAGAAGCTCTTTTGAAAAAATGTTGATCGGCCTGCAAACAAAAAAGTTAAATGTTGACTTAGAGGTACTCAATGAATATATTATTAAACATCCAGATAATGAAGAAAAGATTCAAGAAAAGAAAGCTATTAAGCATAAAATAAATCAACTAAAGAAGGACTTTAAGGGCGGTACGGTAAAGAAACTTTTGAGCTAAGTTTTTACATTGGTGCCCGGAGACTTTATGAAGACTATAAGTGAATTTATCGAAGAATTGAAACAGCGTGGGAATGATCGGGGTTTCATCACTTATGATGAAATAAATCAATTGCTTCCAGATAATCCGATTTTTTTAGATAAAATTGATGATATTTTTAATGAATTAAAGGATGCCGGACTTGAAATTCTTGATGAGACCATGAAGGGTGGAATTCGGAAGAGAAAGCGTGCTATAAAACCCAAAAAAGCATCCACCAAAATTAGTTTCTATGATGATCCTGTCCGTATGTACCTGAAGGATATGGGAAAAGTTCCTTTGCTCACCCCGGAAGATGAAGCCCATATTTCAAAAAGGATCGAGGACGCACAAACGACAATCAATAAAATGACCCTTAATTGCGGAAGTAGTCTTCGCGAATTTCAAAATATTATCAAGCGATATCGTGAAAAAAAGATTAAAATAGACCAGATTTTAAAGATCGAATTCGGAAGCTGGTTTGATAAAGAAAATAACGAACGTCTTATTAATCTGCTTGATGAACGAACTAATAAATCTCTTGAATATTCTGATGAAATTGAAGAAATCATCAACAAGAAAGCCTCTAAACGATTCAGTAAAACACAGACGGTTGGTGAGAAGATCAAAGAAAACCGTGATAAAATAATGGCATTTTTTGAAGAGATGTATTTCACTGAAATGATGATCCAGCGTTTGATCTATAGAATTAACAGCCTTCTGGGCAGAATAAACGTGAGTCTTAACCGCATTAATGCAGTAAGCAACATAAAAGGATATAGCACGGCAAAGATCTGCACCTTGGGCAGAAAGGCAGAAAAAGGGAAAACAGATTTCAATGAAGTTGCCGAACTCACCGGACTTGATCCACACATATTCATGGATGCGCTGCGCAAGATTAAGAATAACCGAAGAAAAATCAGAAGGGTCGAGCTGGAAACCCGTATGACCGCAGATGAACTCAAACGTCTCATGGAGGACATTCGCAAAGCCCAGGATGAAAAGGAACTGGCAAAAAATGATATCATAAAAGCAAATGTTCGCCTGGTGATCAGTATTGCAAAGAAATATAATAATCGCGGGCTCAGCTTCCTTGATCTTATTCAGGAAGGAAATATTGGACTTATACGTGCAGTTGAAAAATACGACTATCACAAAGGTTATAAGTTTTCAACCTATGCTACATGGTGGATTCGCCAGACAATCACAAAGGGGATCGCAGATCAATCCCGCACAATCCGCGTACCCGTGCATATGGCAGAGGCGATCAATAAAGTGAACCGTGCCCACAACAAGCTGGTGCAGGCACTTGGCCGCGAACCTTATCCCGAAGAAATCGCACAAGAGCTGGATCTTCCGGTTGAAAAAGTAAAAAGCATTATGAATGTCGCAAGGCGCCCAGTTTCGCTTGACAAGCCGGTTGGCGACGAGGACGGAGACACGACACTTAGCGATTTTATCGAAGACGATAATATGATCTCGCCTGAGAAGATCGCAGAAAGAACTCTTCTCAGAAAGCAGGTCGAGGTAGTGCTTTCCACGCTTTCAAAGCGAGAACGCCGTGTGATAAAACTGCGGTTTGGCATTGGCGACCAAACCCCCCGTACACTTGAAGAAGTTGGGCATATTTTTGATATAACGCGAGAACGTGTCCGTCAAATCGAGGAGAAGGCAAAAGAAAAATTACGCCATCACAGCAGAGCCAATATTCTGAAAAAGTATATGGACACTTTTGAAGAGCTCAATAGATAAAATCTGGTTCTTTTCAGAATTGAGCGGGTAAATAAAAATAATATCCCCCGAACAGTCGCATGAACCCTACGGGGCAGGCAATATCAACCTACTTAAAACTTAAAAGAGCCAAATTGAATAATTCTCTGTGCTCTCTTTGTTCTCTGTGGTGAATTCCTTTTGGTTTCGGTTCACCCTGTTAAATC
>JACNJG010000071.1:7690-13361 GCA_014382685.1 Candidatus Cloacimonadota bacterium | reverse complement strand
AAACTCGATCATTCCCCACACCAAACAAATTCCGCCGATAATCCATTTTGCAGGATCAGCGATGGCATAATGAGTATCATATAAAAAGAGCAGATCGATCGTGCATATCAGTAGTATGATGCCATAAATAATTTGGGCTGTTCGTGAAAATCCCCATCGCGATTTATCTGCGAGTGTAACTCCCAGCCATGCACAGAACCATCCAAGAAATGCTCCACCCAATACATCAACAGGCCAGTGTACACCCGCTGCAATACGGGAAAATCCTACAAGTAATGCAAAAATGAGCCCCCAAATATAGATTGGGTTTTTCCGTATTGTAAAAGCTATAACTCCCATCAAAGTGAAAATCGTTGTAGTGTGTCCCGAAGGAAAAGCATGCTTTGTCAACCGCCGCCCGATCATGTGAAAGGTATCTGCGGAAAGCACTCCTGCGGGACGGGAAACATCCATGATCCTCTTCAAGCTGTGCAGAATAATCATATACAAGAGCGATGCAATGAGCACACTCCAGATGATGTCAGGTCTCTTTTTCAGAAAAGGAAATAATAGTACTGCTGCCACAAGCCCGTCTCCAAAGAGAGTAATAATCGCCCAGAACCGGTCTCCAGTGAGATCATGAGCTTTATTGAAAAATAAAAAGAGTTGCACATTCAATCCTGTCAGATGGATCACACAAATGAGGATCGCAAAAACGAGAAGGGGTGACCACACCCATGTATCTCTAAAAGAAGGAGCACATTTTTTCATAGCTGGATTTGATATTTTAAAAAATTTTTGGCAACGTTTTCTCGAGAAAATTGACAATCAAATGCACAAACTCTAAGCAGAATTTTAAGGAAAAGAAGGTTTTCTATGAAAAAAATTAATCGAGTTGCACTATCGTTCTTTGAAATTTTCAAAGATAAAACAGCACTTTTAATTCTTGGAATTGGTTTTATTGTTCGCATTGTTGCCAGTATGTTTGTGACGCCGGGCATCGATGAAGCATATTACGGCGTGTGTTCATTCTTTCCTGCATGGGGATTTTTTGACCATCCTCCGATCGTTGCTATCACCACAGGAATCGGGAGATGGCTGAGTGGGTCGTTCTCGACCTTGAGCTTGCGCTTTGGTGCAATTCTTCTTTTTATCATATCTGCAATCCTGATGTACTATATTGTACGAAGTTTATTCAATCGGAAAGCTGCGATATTTTCAATTCTTTTCCTTCACACGATCCCCTATTTTTTCGTTGGCATGGGTGCATTCGTTATTCCTGACAATGCACTGGGCGTATTCTGGCTGCTCTTTATTGTGAGCATTTTAAGAGTGCATCAAACTCAAAAAAGTGTGTGGTTTCTTCTTTCCGGAGTGAGTCTCGGCTTTGCGATGCTTTCGAAATATCATGCGATCCTGCTTATTGCGAGTATTGGATTCTGCCTGATCGCTTTCAATGAGTGGCGCAGGTACTGGAAAAGTCCTTTCTTGTATATCGGGTTCATCCTTGCAGGAATAATATTTTTGCCCAACATCCTGTGGAATGCTCAGCATAACTGGGTTTCCTATGCGTATCAATTTGGAAAAGGAGTTTCGAGAAATAGTCTCTCATTCACGAACTTCTATCAGGGAGTGCTGGTACAGGCAGCGTATCTGCTTCCCTGGATAATGATCATACTGATAATGGGAATAATCAAAACGATTGATAAAAATGATAAAGCCACGCGCTGGCTATTGCCTTTTGCACTTCTGCCGATTGGCATTTTTACACTCATTGGTGCCACTCAGCAGATACTACCTCATTGGCCCATGCCAGGATATCTTGCTGCGATCATTCTCACCTGCGGATGGATGATGAAATGGAAAAAGCAGGCAGTCAAATGGACATTCTGGAGTACCGGAATTGTCACTGCTGTTCTGCTGGTTATAATTATGATCCACTCGATTACGGGCTTTTTGCACCTCGGCGTAGAGCTTGATCTCACGCTTGAGGGCTATGGCTGGGATGAAGTTATTGATGAACTGGAACAACGCGATTTATTGAACGAAGACACCTTTCTTTTTACACATAAATATATTACAGGTGGTGAGCTTGGGTATGCAGCTCAAAAGAAGTATCCTGTTGCTGTTTTTGATAAAAGAAGTGCTCATCATTTTGCATATTGGGCTCCAATGGATTCCCTTATGGGAAAGGATGGGATTTTCGTGATGCATCCGCGATATACTACAAGCCCTGAAGAAAGATATTCGGAATACTTTGAAGAAATAATTCCCTTATCCGGCATAATGATCTATCGGAATGGAAAATATGAAATGACTTACAATCTCTGGTTGTGTAAAAACCTGCAGAAGCCCTATCCGCTGGAGTATGGATCAGGAATAGAACACAGATAAACGCAGATTAAGCTGATAAACACTGATTAAGTTATAAAACAAATCCCTATTCCTCGTTACCAATCTCCAGATTGGTAACGCATTGCTATTCTGTATGCATTCCAGAATTACAAGTTTATTGATGAACGATTAGGAATCCTAAGGCACAAGGATTCCTTGCAAAGGTATCAGCTCCTCGTCATGGAATTTATACTGAGCGCTGCGAAGTATTCCTTAGGAGTCGAATAAAGATATTGGATTCCCGATGGGACTCGGGAATGACATTCTTTTTATTTGGAATTATTAATTATAATCTGCGAGGATCAGCTAAATCTGCGTGTGTCTGCGTTCTATTTTGTCGAATTGTCGATCTAGCATCTAAAATCCCAGTTCAGTTTCGATTCCTGCCATTGCCTGCAAAGTATTCTCGATAAAATTTCGCATAGCTTGTGATAAGTAATTCATAAATACTTCAACTTATGACATGCTCTCTGACTCGCCTTCATCCCCGGGACTACGGCGTAGTAAACATGTCTCAAGATTTCGATAATTTGAGATTATTAATCCTCAACCTTTCTTATTGTATCAAGAATTGTTCCGTCCACCCATTCAACAACTGCAACAGCTTCATCAGACAGTTTTGGCTTGGTAGGTATGCCGCATATGTCATCAACTTCCTTTTTAATATCAATTATATCTCTGATAGGAAGTCCCGAATTCTTCGTTGCAGATATCAGATCCTTTCTTCTGGGATTGATCGCAATTCCACGCTCTGTCACAATTACATCGACCAGTTCGCCCGGCGCAACAAGAGTGGTAACTTCATCTTTTATCACAGGAATCCTATCTCTAAAAGAAGGGACTGCGATCATAGTACATTTTGCCATCATGCAATTCTGGAAGCCACCTATTCCGTGTAGCATACGCCCGTCACTGTGCGTAACGCAGTTTGCATTAAAATTCACATCAATCTCTGTGCTGCCGAGTACGATCACATCCATCATTTGTACAAGATTACTTTTCGCATGGAAATCGTAACTATCAAATACATCGATTGGGATATGTTTTGGATTATCTCTAAGTGAAGAGATAGCTTCCAAGCCAAAGGTCTGTCCGTCGAATATATAATCGGTACGACCGTTATTCATCATATCCACAAGGTATTTTGTGCTTCCCCCGATCATACTTCGCGCCTTGATGTCTTTCTCGATCATTACCTTATTCACAAAATCGGTAAATGCAAGTGAAATTCCGCCGGCGCCTGCCTGAAAATTCATACCGTCTCTGAGGATTCCAGCAGCCTCAATAAATTTAGCAGCGTATTCAGCAATAAGCAGTCTATCAGGACTTTTGGTGATGCGTGTTGTGCCTGAAACGATCTTTTCCGGATCACCAATTTTGTCCACAACCACGACAAAATCCACGTCATTGCCCATTATCTCCCATGGATAACAGGGAAAATCTATCAATGTATCGGTAACAACAATAGTCCTATCTGCATTTTTGGAATCAACTCTTAAAAAAGATACGGGACCGAAAGGATGTTTCCCCAAAACGCCATTTGCATTTCCCATCATATCTGCAGCAGATGCAGCAAGTACTGCAATGTCAATATGAAGTTCGCCATCTGCCACAGCTCTATATCTGCCACCGTGACTTCTCAGATAACCAAGCCCCTTCATTTTACCGTGACTACAAAAATCGCCAAGCGGACCATTCAAACTTCCTTCGATGTGATGTACTACACCGGATTCAAGATGCTTAATGATAGGAGAGTGACATGGGAATGCCGCACTTGGAGCCCATATTAGATCTTTTACACCGAGTTCTGCAGCAATATCAAATATCCAGTTTGCAACATAATCTCCATTTCGGTAATGATGATGTGTCGAGATCGTCATTCCATCTTTCAGCCCGGCTTTTATCAACGCTTCTTTTAAAGAATCAACGATCTTATTACAATCTTTTGGATAATCTATACATGTCGGTACTCGCGGCGCTGTACCTTTGTGTGTAGGTCTGTATTTGTTCACTCCCATAAAGGGTATGACCTTCTTCCCGTTGACAATAGTAGGTACGAGACGTCCGGCTGCATTTTTCACAAATTTATCTGCTTTTTTCATTTTATCATACCTCCGAGTTTTGCCATCTTCAGAATATGCTGGGCTTGTTTTACTACAGGAGGATCGATCATCTTGCTTCCAAGAGATACAACTCCCTTGCCTTCCTTTTTGGCAGTTTTATACGCATCGACAATCTGCTTGGCTCTAACTAATTCTTCTTCTGTGGGCAAAAATGCTTCGTGCACGACCTTTATCTGGCGAGGATGAATACACCCTTTTCCATCAAATCCCATTGCTTTTGCCTGTTTCACATTTTCATACAAGCCATCCATATCACCAACATCAGAGAACACGGTATCAATCGCCTGTACACCCGCAGCTTTTGCAGCATTGACTACCATACTTTTAGCAAAAAAACATTCCTCTTCAGATTTTGATCGTCTAACACCAATATCGGCTGTATAATCTTCAAGACCAAGTGTCAACGCAATTATATTATCGCATGCAGTTGCAATTTCATAGGCATTCATAACTCCTTTTGCCGATTCTATTATCGGCATGAGGAAAACGGGTGATTTGCCCTTTTTAAATTTCTTAATATATGTATTAACATCGATCACTTGCTGTTTGGATTCACATTTTGGGATGAGCACAACATTAACATTCTCATTAATAATTTCTTTGATATCTTCGAAGCCCAGTGGAAGCTGGTTGATACGAACCATCCTTTCCGAGCCCTTGAAATCTATTGTTCTGAGTGCATTTCTTACAAGTAATCGTGCAGACTCCTTTTCATCAGGATGTACAGAATCTTCGAGATCGAGGATAATTGCGTCAGCCCCATGCAGACCTGCATTCAGCATCAGCTTTGGTGAGCCACCCGGCAGATAGAGCCGTGAACGTCTTAGCCGGTCTTTTGCAGTTTTATACTTGCAATGCTCTTTCATTTCCGGCAAGTATGATTTACTAATTGTGTTATCTGCTTTTTTTAGTGCTGCTTCGATGCGGGCAGCAATGACAAAATCGAGCGCTCCCCGATCTTCGATCTTAACTTTGGCGTTGTCAATACCGAAAAATGCCAGTTCACTTTTTGTTAGAGAAATAATGTGGTCTCCGAAAAATTTTTCCACTTTGCTGATAAGTTCTATTTGAATTCCATCGCTGTTTGTGAGTTCTATCGTAACTCTGCAATCGGAGCGGACCTTTGGTCCATAATTTCCAGCCGATGCAATCTTTGCCATACTATCTCCTATTTA
>JACNJG010000071.1:0-7511 GCA_014382685.1 Candidatus Cloacimonadota bacterium | reverse complement strand
GTTATGAACCATTCTGTAGAATTATTTGGTCAACTTTTATGATCTTCATATCCATTCAATAAATAATGTAAGTTTCCCTGGAAATTTATTCTTTAATAAGGATTTTTTTATTTACTTTTATCTGGATTATCCATAGTACGATCATCCAGATATTTGCCAATACTATAATGTACAAAAAGAAAATTATGGGTCGGAATAAAATTGCAGAAATGATCATTACGAAAGCTTGCGGGGTTGGTCCTATCCAGAACCAGAGGTGTATGAGGATTTTATTTTTTTGATAATATGTTTTCCGGTCATAGACTTCTTTTTTTTCAAGTTGGAAAAGTTGAATATGTGAATATCCCAGATAGAGAGCAATAAGGATCTTTTCGAATAATTTCCCTTTGTTATGTTTTATTTTCTCCAATTCCTCTGTAAAGTGCTTTTTTTCCTCCCACGTGGATTTAATTTTACCAAGACCATGAGCCATAAATTCAACTCGATAATAATCTACGATCATAGAATGAAAGATCCAGCTTACAGCGGAAATGGCAAGGAGTGTCCAGTGAGATATTGAAAAAGAAAAGGGAAGTTGATACCCGGCATTAGATAAACCAATTCCATACCCAATAAACACTGCTACCCCAACAGAATAATCAGCAAATCCATCTATAATTCGACCAACTGCAGATCCGCTTTTTTTCAAACGAGCGATCATTCCATCAACACAATCCAAAACCATACACAAGAAGTGCAATGAGCCGGCAATAATAAAACAGGTTGCAGTTCCTTTTGAGAAAATAAATCCACTGATCAAACCTGTAATTATGGTCATTAAAGATACCTGGTTAGGTGTGATCGATGTTTTATAGATCAGTTTTACAAATATAAATGCTATAGGTCTAAGAATATAGAGTGTTAAAGATTCATCAAAGATAACATGCTTTAATGATCTTTTAAATTCCCTGAACATTTTAAGGTTATATTCAGTGATGTTATTTTTTACTTTTAATTTCTTAACCATTTCCTGTTTTTCATTTTATAGAATAATCAGATCAACTTTTATGATCTTCCTGCCCATACATACATAGAAACATTTTTCCACGTAATCATAATCAGAGACATAATCGATCTTATCATCAAATTCTTCTGCTGCAACCACCTCGCCCTTTCCTGCAAGAATGAGCTTCAGTAGATTCTTGTGTGATAAGATATAATAATTTTGCTCAAGCCGTCCATCACGGATATAATCAATGACTATCACTTGCGGTGATTGTTTATTATATTTTTCACGAGTAGCAGGTTTGGCTTTTTGCCACTCGATTTTTCCGCGTGCTTTATCCAGCATATAGTGGTTTCCACGCCCATCAATAATGAGAAGTTTCTCATCGCGAAGGGATTCAACGTTCTTGATCTCACCTTCGAACTCAGCTTTCCATCTTAACTGGAAGGTATTCTTCTTTACGCAGGTCAGCTCACTTCCTGTGATGATATAAATATTTTCAGCATCGAAGAATGGTGGCATGGTAATCTCAACCGGACTGATCCACTGCCACTCTTTCACTTCGAAACCGGGATAGGGCATATTCTGTAAAAGCGACCTATAGTCGATCAAACTTTTCTTCTTCTCACTTATGAATTCCTTACCGCTGCTAAGAAGTCCCTGACCCCACTTGCGCCCGAAGATAACATAAGCAGTTGCAACGATTATAACAATGAGCATTACCCGTCCGGTAGTTTTTGAATTTATGCGAAATTTTCTGCGTGGTCTGTAGTTGGAATGCATCTCTGAAGCTGTAATGTGCAACAGAGGTGCTGTATTTTCCGAGAAAAGCTTTTCAAATATATGAAGAAATTCATCCTTGCTTTTTATCGAAGTGTCGAGCACTTTAGCAGACAGGAAGGGAAGAATGAAAATATCTGTGTCGTGTTTCAGGTCGAAGGTGAGTACTTTGATTTGAAGTTCACCCTCTTTTATACCGAGCATCGGAACGTGAAAAGACTCCTCAAAATTTTTATGAATATCCAGCCCAATTGGTGTGAGCTTTTCATTATAAGCATAGATAATCAGGCGACCGGTTTGCACAAAGTACGCAACACCATTTTTGATAACGCAGATAACTGCCGACATTTCAAATTTACACTTTTCGCGATTGAAAAAGGCAGTGAGATGCCAGTTCATTTCTCGGATCGTGTTCTGCAGCCGGGGCTTCACGTCATAGGATTTTTCATAAAAATTTTTCTTAAACACATTAAGGAGAACACCAACTGCTTTTTCCGCTTTATCGCTTTTCTCGTAGGAATTGAGGACGAGGGCTACTTTTTCCTGTGATTTCTCATAAAAATCTGTGTATATGTAATTGCCATCTTTGATGGAATAATTTGTTAGAATCTTTATATGTTTCTTGGTCATTTTTTCAATAATCTTAGTATTGCTTTGAATAATACACGGTTGCTCATGAGCATATTTGTGTATGAAGCATTTGCCATCGGGCAGAAGCATTTTTCCTTGCGGATCGCTTTGCGCTCCTTTTTCAGAAGTGCGTTCTTTTTCCAGAGCTTCTTGAAATTGTATCTATAATCTTTCACATTTCCTACAACAATTGCCTTCATACAGCAGAGCCAGACATCACCATTTGGAACGATTTGAGCAGAGAGAATTCCTGCATAACAGGGAAGTACACAGCGCTTCTCTTTGAGTATCTTCTTTACCATTTTGTAATATTCGATGCGGAAGGTTTGGGTAATTTTGTTCATGCCTTTGAAAGGTGTATTTCTGATCTTATGAAGAAGAAAATCTATTGCTTGCGAGTAGTCCATCACGCGAGGTGTGATGTCTTCATTCATAGTATCGAGTTCAACCCGATTTTCTGCGATTTCCGTGATGTAGGAATCCGGATGCAAGTCCATAAGTCCACCGGCAATTTCGCGGAAACGATCAACGTTGAACTTAGATATAACAGTATGAATTCCCACATTCACATTGCACAGATCGATCTTTCGCAAACCCTCAAAGGTTTTTATGGCTTTTTCATAAGCACCCGGTATTCCGCGAATTTCATCATCTCTTGATCCAATATCATCAATTGAGAGATTTATGACAATATTACTTTTGGGGCAGTTTTTTGCAATTGCTTGAACGCGCTGTGGAATTTCTTTATAAAGCAGCCCGTTTGTAGGAATGTTTATGATGCTCGGTTTGCTTCTTTTATAAATAACGCCGATGATCTCTTCGAGGTCTCTTCTCAGGAAGGGTTCTCCACCGCTGATGGTAACCCAGTAAGCACTTTTGCCGATAGAGCGGAATATTTTATCGTATTCATCAACTGATAGTTCCTCAGTTTTGATCTTGTAGATGTTGCAGGTTTTACAGCGGGAATTGCAGCGGTAGGTCACGCTCGCAGTGTAATTTACCGGTAGCATGATTTTCTGGTAGAGGTGTCGGGAAAGACGGAGAAAAATTAATTTTAAGAGAAGTTTTATGCTTTTCATAATTTATCAATAATACTAATTATTTGTTCCTTCAATATAGGAATGTCATTTTCGATAGTTTTCCAAACAGATTCTATATCGACACCAAAATATCCATGAATGAGTTTATCTCTCATTCCAGCGATGTCTTTCCATGGGATAAATATATATTTCTGTTTAAGAGAATTAGATAATTTTTTTGATGCCTCGCCAATAATTTCAATCTGCCTGATTATTGCATCCTGTACGAGATGATTGTTTAAAAATTGTTCTTGAGATATATCTGAGACATAGCTTTCAATCCATTTGATCGAATCCAAAATGTGCAGCAAATATACTAAATCATCTTTAGTTTTCATAAATAATTTGTTCCTCCGCCTTAATTCTATCAATCAAAAAGGGGCTTATAGAATTTTCGGTCAGAAGGTCGATTTTCATTTTTATCAATTCGGATAATTCTCTTTCAATTTTTACAAGTTCGAGCAGGCTCTTAATATGTACAAATTCCACAATCAGATCAATATCGCTTGAAGTATCGGCAGTGCCCTGTGCAAAGGAACCAAAAATCCCGATCTTTCGTGCTCCCGCATTAACAAGGAATGCAATTAACTGCTTCTCAATTTCTTTATTTAAATGACTTTTTTTATTCATAAGTATTATAATTTGCTCAAATCCTTTGTGGATTCGGAGATATCCCATTTGTAGGGAATTTTCTTTAAAATTTTATAGTCATACCAGCCGAGAAAACGCCCCCAGATCTCAAGGAATATTGTGAAGATGATCTTCAGGTCTTTCACGGGATTGAGGGACAATTCCTTCATGGTAAGCCCGATGATCAAACCGGAATTTTGAGACACAACCGTATAATCCTGGTTATCCTGCAGCCACAAATGACCTGCATAAATCCTTCTGCGCTGCTTGATGAAATCAGACACATTTTCCGGTCCTTTGTTATGCACGATCGCATCCGGAATATATTTGAGCTTCAGTCCGTCATGCGTGATAATGGACTCTATACTTGCTTCATCCACAGGGCTATGCTCAGGGATTTCCTTCACCATATTTCGGAAGGATGCCATCTCTCCGATCTTGGGAGATATCAATGCCATCCTGTGATGCAAGTGCCACATCATACATACTGCGAACCCGATAAAACTCTTCGGATTATTGATCGGCTCCGGTCGCCCGCCTGTCATGCCGATGGTTTCATCATAAAAAGGTACTGCCAGTTTTTCGATAGTGTTCTTTGCGGGAATTGTGTCTGCGCTCTCAATAATGAGCACATCGCCTGTCGCTTCTTTTAGGAAAAGATTGATCGCTGAGGATTTTCCCTTTCGCTCTTCTTGTACGATGAGCTTTATGCGTGGATCTTTCTTCTCGTATTCACGAACAATATCGTCCGTTCTGTCTGTTGATGCGCTGGATACCACAATGATCTCTTTCAGTTCAACTTTTTTTAGAACCTGATCTTCAACAGCTTGCAGAAGCTGCCTGATATTTTTTTCTTCATTATAGGCAAAAATGCCGAGACTTACGTTAATCATCTTTCTTTTCCCTGTGCATGATAGCATCTAAAATGCCATTCACGAATTTCTTTGATTTCTGTCCTGAGAAATCCTCAGCCAGTTCTATCGCTTCATTGATGGCTACTTTGTTCGGAATGTCCGTATATTCGATTTCCATAACTGCAAGGCGGAGGATGCTTTTCTCAATAATAGTGATCCTGTCAAAGGACCATTTTTTTAAAAACCGTTTGATGAGCTCGTCAATTTCCTGAAGATGCTGGTAGGTTTCTTTTACTAAATTAATGCAGAAATTTTTATCTTCCAATGTAAAGGTCACCTCGTTAATGGATATCGATTCATGGAATTTCTTTTCAATTAACTGTTCAAGTGAAGATGTGTCCTCAGGGATCTCTTCAAAATAGAGTCCGTAAAGCATCTGCACTGCAATTTCTCTGGCTTCTCGTCGTTTCATGGCTCACCTTATTAAATATGGAAAAGTCCTTGTCAAGGAGATATGTTGTCAATAAAAAAGGGCTTTTAAAATTATCAACTTGCTGATATAGAAATTTTCATTAAATTTGACATAAATTCGGATACATACAATACTTAAACGTACAATGAAGAAAGATAGTAAGAAGGAACACATGGAAAAGATTTACGTGCTTGACACGAATGTGGTAATTCACGACCCCTCTGCAATTTATGCATATCCAAAAGATAAGATAGTAATTCCTATAACCGTTATTGAAGAAATAGACCAGTTCAAAAAAGGACTGGATGAAAAGAGCAGGAATGCGCGTCAGTTCAGCAGAATTCTTGATAGTTTGCGCAAGCAAAATTCACTGGCAAAAGGAGTTAAACTAAAAAACGGAGGCGCGCTTCAGGTAGCTCTTGCCCATAAAGTAGATGGAGAAATGGAAGATATTCTTATCACCGATGTGGATGATAACCTGATCCTCGGCACTGCATACAAATTCAAAAAGGACAATCCGGACAAAGAAGTGATCATGGTTTCCAAGGATGCGAATGTGCGTATTAAAGCCGATGCGATCGGATTGAAAGCCATCAATTATGAGACGGAAGCCATTAATTTTGAGGAACTGTACACAGGTGTGTTGAAAAAAGAAGTCAGCGGTGCTGAAGTTGAAGATTTCAAGAAACAAACTGAAGTGAAAAATACTTTTGGGTTAACCAGTTACAATCAATTTCTGCTGCTCTATGAAAAAGATAAATTTAATCATAATATTATAGCAAGATATTATAAAGATGAGAATGTTGTCCGTCATATGCAATTCTACAAAGGCGAACCAATCTGGGGAATCAAGGCGCTCAATCCGGAACAGGAAGCAGCTTTCGATATTCTGCTTGATGATTCTGTTAAAATAGTCTCTCTCATCGGTATTGCAGGAACAGGAAAGACTCTCCTTGCACTCGCAGCGGGCCTACAAAAGGTTATTGAGGAAGAAAAATATATCAAGCTTATTGTGACACGCCCGATCTTTCCACTCGGCAAAGATATCGGTTATCTGCCGGGCACCAAAAAAGAGAAATACAATCCCTGGATGCAGCCCATTTATGATAATATGGAAATCCTTCTTCAAAGCAGAGAATCCCAGGAAGAAACGAAGGAAAAGGGTAAATTCGGAAGAAAGAGAACGTCTTCGCTTGATGAATTTCTCGATTACGGATTCATAGAATTGGAACCGCTGACTTACATTCGCGGACGGAGTCTGCCCGACCAGTTCATGATCGTGGATGAAGCGCAAAACCTTACTCCTCATGAGATGAAAACAATCATCACACGAGCCGGAGACCGGACAAAAGTGGTGCTTACAGGCGATCCTTATCAGATCGACATTCCGTATTTGGATTCTGAAAGCAACGGTTTGAGCGTGGTGGTGGATAAGTTCAAAGACGAAAAGCTTTCCGGTCATGTCACGCTGGTAAAAGGTGAGCGATCCATGCTGGCGGAAATGGCTGCAAAGTATTTATAAAGAAGGAAATATCTTATGAAACGAGAAGAAGCACTCGCATTATTAAAGACACATTTGAAGAATAGAAATTTGCAAAAGCACTGTCTCGCAGTGGAAGCTGCAATGTCGCATTTTGCAGAATATTTTAATGAAGATGCTGATGCATGGGCACTTACCGGTTTGCTTCACGACCTTGATTATGAAAGCACTGCCAATGATTTTTCCCGCCATGGCAAAGAGACTGTTGAGATGCTCAAAGATAAAGGGCTCGATGAGAAAATTCTCTATGCCATCGAAGCACATCCCGGGCATGTGGAAAGAAGATCAAATATGGATAAGGTGCTCTATGCAGTTGATTCGTTGACCGGACTCATCGTTGCTGCTGCACTCATGCATCCTGATAAAAAAATATCCTCATTGAATACGGATTTTATATTGAGAAGATTCAAGGAAAAACGCTTTGCTGCGGGTGCAAACAGAGAGCAGATAAAGTCCTGCGAGGAGTTTGGAATGTCACTCGAAGATTTTATCGAGCATACTTTGCAGGCAATGGCTAGCATTGAAACTGAGCTTGGTTTTT
>JACNJG010000005.1 GCA_014382685.1 Candidatus Cloacimonadota bacterium | reverse complement strand
AGGATCTTGGGATTTTGTCCCCGCCATTTATTGTATTCTGTCTTTACTTCGAGCTTGAAGAAATTTTCCTTATCCTCGTTCGCAAAGGTGATGATATTCATATAATACATCTTGCCGTCCTTGCCGCGGAAGGATTTCTGTGGAAGCTCCACGATGATATCTCTGTTTTTTTTCAAAATCGTGATCTCATTAAGAAAGATACCTTCGGTAATCTCGATGACGGCTCGTGCCTGAACGATGCCTGTGTTTATGTCTTTAAATTTTATATTCATAATTTACCTTATCTGTCCAATATCTATGAGCATATCTTCAAACCATTTCTGGTGAATATCAAATGGTTTTCCGCTATTAATTCGTTGGAATCCTATACAGCGGAGCTCGTTATTATTATCTTCGTCGAGGGCGACCACGCCGCTCTGTCCATTGAGTCCGCAGCGAGCTGCTTCCACGCAGGTTCTCTGTATTAGATCAAGATCTTCCTTGTTCGGAGGTGCAGAACGTGCGAAATATCCACTCTTTTGTACGAGCACTTTATCTGCTTTCAACATGGTTTTAAAGCGTTTTGCAAACCACTGTCCCGGATTGAGTTCGTCAAGACGAACATGCCCGAAGGCATCGCGCTGTACTGGCTCTCCTTTTGATTCCATCTCAGATACGATCGTTTCCAAACCCGCGCCTTCGCTGAGGAATATGTTCACGGAATCCTTTCCATCCATAAGTTCGTTCAGACGCTTTTCCTCTTCATCAATATCAATGCCCATTTCCGGAATGTAGATCGCATCGATATCCCAGCGTTCGCGCGCAAGAAGGATGTCCGGCAGGAATTTTTTCTTATGAAGGCGTTTTCGGTATTCCCGTGCAGTGGCAGCAGTAAGCCACCCGCAGTGTCGTCCCATGACTTCGTGAATTATGAGCTGGCGTGAGCTGGTAGTATTTTCATTAGCAACATTCTCAAAGAAAATTGCGCCCTGTTCCGCAGCAGTTGCAGCGCCGAGGGTTTGATGTATCGGGATCACGTCATTATCGACAGTTTTGGGAAGTCCTACTACAGTGAGGTCATAACCGTTCATCTTCAGGTAGGATGCAAGCTCGAATGCCATGATATTCGTATCGTCTCCGCCAATAGTATGTAGGATTGATACATTATCTTTGACCAGTTGTTCTGCGGCAACTTGCAGGGGATTCTCACCTTCATGAATATAGCCCTTTTTCACGCAGTCTGCAACATTGGTTAGTTTTACGCGGCTATTCCCAAGCACGCTTCCGCCATATTTCTGCAGGTATTTCGCTTTTTTTCTCACCTCTTCAGAAATAAGAATACTGCTGCCCGTAAGCAGTCCTTTATAGCCGTTGAGATATCCAATGATCTCTATCTCCGGCACGAGCCGAGTGTACTCGGTGATCAGACACCCTGTAGATGCCGATAGACAGGGAGCAATACCTCCGGATGTCAAAATTGCAATTCTATCTTTTTTCTCGCTCATGTAGAGTACTCCGTTAAAGATTTTCAATCACCAAAACTGATCCCTATACCCCGCGCAGTATGTACTAAATTGGAGTGCACATTGACCAGATTATAGGTGTTGATGGCATCTTTGATTGGGACACTTTTGATATCATTATTTTTATAGGCAACCATTTCGCCAAATTTTTCTTCAAGAACCATCTCAAAAGCTTTTACGCCGAACTGAGTTGCGAGGATTCTGTCAAAGGCACAGGGAATTCCGCCACGCTGTAGATGCCCGAGAATAGTCACCCGGACATCTGCCTGGACGCCTGCATCTTCAAGTTCCTGCTTAAGCCGAATACCTGCACCGCTGAGTTTGAAATTGTGATAGCCGATCTCATCGACTTCCTGCCCAACAACGCTTCCGTGCTTCGGATATGCACCCTCGGCTATGACGATATTTGCAAAACCTCTTCGATCTTCGGTGCGCTCTTCCACCTTTTCTTTTACTTTTTGAATATCATAAGGAATTTCCGGAATAAGGCATACTTCTGCACCGCCTGCTATAGATGAATAAAGTGCTATCCAGCCGGCTGCACGTCCCATCACTTCGAGAATGATAATTCTGTGATGACTCTCTGCGGTGGTTACGAGTTTATCGACTGCATCGGTCGCGACTTCCACGGCAGTTTGGAATCCGAATGCGAAATCGGTTGCTGAAAGGTCGTTATCTATTGTTTTGGGCACACCAACAATGTTGAGTCCCATTTCATAAAGATTTTGTGAAATAGTTTGTGAGCCGTCCCCGCCGATGTTTATGACTGCTGCTATATTCTCTTCTTTCAGGATTTCCAGCATCTCTTTTGAGCGATCTATTTCGATCCAATTGCCTTCTTTATCCTGCTGGGGCCACGCAAAGGGACCGCCTTTATTTGTAGTTCCGAGGATCGTACCTCCGCGCACATGAATACCTGCTACCGTTCGATTTGAGAGTATGCGAAGCTCACGGGGATCTTTCAGCACACCGTTGAATCCGTCAATACTGCCAACGATTTTCCAATCATCTTCCCGGGAAGCACGTTTTACGATGGCGCGGATAACTGCATTAAGGCCAGGGCAGTCGCCGCCGCCCGTCACAACTAAACATCTTTTTTTCATAATAAATATAATATACTATTTTACTATTAAGGTAATTAGTTTTGTATAAACTTTCTCTATTGTTTTTATGTCAAGTTTGAGTGGGTTGAATAATGGAAAATGAAACATGG
>JACNJG010000006.1 GCA_014382685.1 Candidatus Cloacimonadota bacterium | reverse complement strand
AAATCGGACGAGGACATATTTTACGTTGCTACAAGAAAAGAATTTTGGAAGATCATACAGTTCATGAAGGAAAAATCGTCAAATGTTCATGCGGGAATAAAATAGGAGTTGACAAAGGAAGGTATATTAAGATGAATGTTGTACATGATATCTGATGAACATAAATTAAGAATTCCTATATTTAAAAATGAGGGTAGAAAGTAAAAAATGTTTAAAAAACTGATAGGTATTATCTTAGGTTTAATTTTGTTTTTAATAATATCTTTTGAAGCAAATCTTTTCGCAGAAATACCAGCTTATTATTATAACTTTGGAAAAAGTTCTGTTTCTGATTTTGAAAATATCAAGCTGCTTATTAACAGTCCGGATCAGGCATGTGTTCTGTTTTACTCAATGAATACTGAATCTGAAAATGTCCTAAAGGTGGAAAAAAATGTTGAACAAAGTGAAATCCCGAAAACTTTAGGGGAAAAAATCCGTTCCTCGAAAGGTTGCTATATTGCTAGTCTTTCACCAGGTTTGATTCCCGGGATATATCTTGGCTATGGTTGGATTACAAGCGACAGCAGCAGCTATCTTAAAGAGAACGTTATAGTCTTACATGTTAATGCAATCAACGTTATCCGTACTGCTGGAATATCAATAACTATAAACAATTTTAAAAATCTAGATAGAAAAGGTTATTTTACCTCAGTAAATGTTGGGTGTGATTATGTGGCTTCTTTAGCTTATGTAGGTTTATTACCAAATGTTTCAGTTGGTGGAGGATATAGTTTCAAAATCAGTAAAAATACCTTTTTTCGTATATCTTGGGATATAGGCATAAAAGTCCTCGTAAGTAATATAAAATTATCAATTGTTTTTTAATTACACAATAAAACATAACACTTTTAAAAAGTAATATCGAGTATAAGAGGATTTATAGATTGGAGATTTAAGATTAGCGATTTTAGATTTCAGATCGATGTCGTGAGTTAGTTATTCTCTATAATACTTCATCATTGGACATTCCTTGCTGGATATTGTATATTCATTGTAATAAAATAGGAGTTGACAAAGGAATGTTCATCAAGATGAATGTTGTTCATAATGTGTGAATCTACAATGAAAGGAAACAATGAGTTCTATAACAGATAATATCAAACACTTGCTTTCCGAAGTGCCGGAAGGTGTCGAGGTGGTTGCTGCTGCCAAGACAAGAACCGCTGATGAAATTCTTGAAGTGATTGATGCAGGAATATCCAAAATTGGAGAAAACTACGTGCAGGAAGCTGTTGCAGTTTATGAATCTATTGGTAAGAAAGCGCAGTGGCATTTTATAGGACATCTTCAGAGCAATAAAGTCGTGCAGGTCGTACCGATCTTCGATATGATCGAGACAGTCGATTCAGTCAAACTCGCACGTAAGATCGATAAATATGCTAAACTGAACAACAAAATAATGTCTATACTTATTGAAGTAAACAGTGGACGCGAGCCACAAAAGAATGGCGTCATGCCCGAGAACGTCGAGCAACTTATCAGGGAAATTGCTCCTCTCACTCACATAAAAATAATGGGACTTATGACCATGGGACCATTCACCGGTAATCCTGAAAATGCACGTCCCTTTTTTGTAGAAACGCACAAAATCTTTGATCATATAAGAAAATTAAATATCCTGAATGTTGAAATGAAATATCTCTCGATGGGCATGAGCAATTCCTATAAAGTTGCAATAGAAGAAGGTGCGAACATCATCCGAGTAGGCACAAAATTATTTGGTGAAAGAGCGTGTAAATATGAGTGATAAAAACGACGACATACGGACTTTAAAAAAAGGTAAAGGTATTGCGCGGATCATGAGCTACGAAGAAGGTATAGAACTCGAACTGCCAATGTATAAATCGGAGATCAAAGCCGGATTTCCATCTCCTGCAAGTGACTATATCGAATCCACACTCGACCTGAATAAATTTCTTATCAAACATCCCGCAGCAACTTTTTTTGTTCGAGTTGAAGGTGATTCCATGATCGATGCCGGGATACATTCGGGAGATATTCTTATTGTTGACCGAGCAGTTCAAGCCGAGAAGCAGAAGATCGTTATCGCAGCAGTAAATGGTGAACTGACTGTGAAAAGAATATGGTATGATGGAGACAGACTCTTTTTACAATCCGGAAATATTAATTTTTCCCCAATCGAGATCACGCCGGATATGGATTTCCACATCTGGGGCGTGGTCACTTATGTAATTCATAAGCCCATATAAGAATGGAACGCAGATAAACGCTGATGCAACGGATAAACACAGATTAAGAAAAGAATTAAATGAAAAATGAAAGAATTTATGCCACTAAAACACCAAGACACTAAGTTTCGCAAAAAGGGTTGAATATAAAATTAGGGTTTCTTGGTGTCTTAGAGAATTAGTGGCAAAAAAGAATTACAATGAAAATAAAATTAAATTTTAAATATTTATCTGCGAGAATCCGCCTAATCCGTGTTAATCTGTGTGCTATTAAAGAATGGAACGCAGATAAACGCTGATGCAACGGATAAACACAGATTAAGAAAAGAATTAAATGAAAAATGAAAGAATTTATGCCACTAAAACACCAAGACACTAAGTTTCGCAAAAAGGGTTGAATATAAAATTAGGGTTTCTTGGTGTCTTAGAGAATTAGTGGCAAAAAAGAATTACAATGAAAATAAAATTAAATTTTAAATATTTATCTGCG
>JACNJG010000015.1 GCA_014382685.1 Candidatus Cloacimonadota bacterium | reverse complement strand
ACAGCAATTGCATAATCGCTTCCCATAAGTTTCTGCACTCCAAGAACCATTTCTCTGACCGTTTCCTCACTCACTGCACCGAAATTTTCCAGCGTAGATTCCTTCACTCCGAGAAGTTTCATTTTGGCTTCATTGCTGTACGACACAACGCCACCCAAAAAGTATTCAGAGCTTCCCGCATTATCAGTTATGAGACTCTGTATAAGACCACCTGTACAGGACTCTGCAGCAGACACAGTTTTTCCGGAAGCGATCATTTTTTTATGAAACAGCTCTACGATTGTATCATCATCGAAACCATAAATGCTTTTGGCGGGGATATTCTCAAGCAGTCTATTTATGATCACTTTTACTTCCTGTTCAGAAGTTCCATACACTCGGATGTCCACCATTCCCGGTTTTGGGAGAAAGGCAATTTTGGTCTGAGCTGTCTCTTGTACATTTTGGGTGTTGGTATAGATAACTGATTCCGGAATTCCAATAGTCCGAATTGTTTTCTGAAAAAACGGATGAGTCTGAAATGTACCTTTCAAGATTGGAATAACATGCTCGACAAACATACTTTTCATTTCGGAAGGAACTCCCGGCAGTGCAAAGAAGTGCTTATTATTTGCCGAATAATACAATCCGGGTGCAGTGCCCTTTTTGTTTGGAAGTGGAGTAAAATCTTGTGGTATTTCAGCTTGCGTTTTCACGATCTCAGGAATGGGAATGTCTTTCATTTCATACATTTTTTGGATTGCTTCCCATACTGATGAATCGAAATGGAGCTTTTTATTAAAGAAATCACAAATTGCATATTTTGTCACATCATCATGAGTGGGTCCGAGTCCGCCGGTTACAATGACAACATCATAATGCTCCCAGCAACCCTCAAAGGTTTTCAGGATTTTTTCTTTGTCGTCTTTAATAGTTATTGAAGATTCAAGAGGTATTCCCGCATATGTAAGCTGGGTTCCAATAAAACTCTCATTCGTATTTATTGTTTTACCTAACAATATTTCATTGCCGATAGCGACATAAATGATCTTTGCCATTTTTACTCCAAAAACCGATTTACTTTTATTGTCTTAAGACGAAAAGAACATTGTTCAAATTACTTGACATCGAGAGATTAGTCAATGATTTCTTTCATCAATAGTAATTTTCCAAAAAAAACATGAGATTAAATGCTTTCTTTGAAAGGAGCAACTATGAAAACTAAGAGAAAATTTTTCTTACTCGTTATTATTTTTTCACTCCTATTTGTTACCCTTCTTCATGCACAAGACGCAACCCCCCATGCAGAAGTTATGAATTTGCAGGGAGAAGTAATACTTAATCACAATCATCAGCTTTCACCAGCAGTAAAAGGTTTGTTACTTTATGATGGTGATATGATACTCACAAAAGAAAAATCTTTCGCAGTTATCAAATTTTCCGATAATGGTGCGATTTCAAAAGTTTTTTCCAACAGCACGCTAACTATTAATATGAGCCAGCGGGCGCAGAGCTTCATGAAAACCCTCACACTGGATGTTGGTAGGATCTGGTCTGAAGTGACAAAAGGAAAAGGTGATTATTATATCCAAACCCCAACATCTGTCGCTGCGATCAAGGGAACCGGTTTTATGACCGGTGTAGATGCACAGACCGGTTTTACTACTTTGCAAGTTTATGAAGGAACAGTTGAATTCAGTAATGAATTCGGCAAAATCGAAGTTCGTGCAGGGAATCAGGGTTTCTCGAACGGCATTGACCCACCTTCTACCCAGATGATGGCAAATGTTCAACCGCCGGAATCTCTCATGGAAACAACAATACCCGAAGATACCCAGATAGAACAACCTCAACAGCAGTACCAGAAGCAGGAAACACCGGACGTAGAGCTTCAATCACCCGATGAACCGAAAACAGAGACCAAGCCGGAAAAACCAAAGAGTACAAGAAAGTCCATCTTACCGGGCTCTATTGGCATTGGTACAGTCACAATCGATGGAGTTACTTATACTCGTATTCGTCTAATGCCGGAAATACCTATATGGAAGTTCAAGCTTGGCCTAGATTTTGATATCCTAATTGATGGTGATGGCGATATCAGAAAAAAGGATTGGGATAATTTTAATGCCTATTTGAACAAGATCATGTATCTTGAATTTGCGAACAGACACGACCCGCTTTATTTCCGACTTGGAGCATTCCCGAGTATGAAATTCGGGCACGGGCTCATTATGAGAGATTATACCAATATGCTGGACTATCCTGCCACGAAACAACTTGGTGCAGAGATCGCAGTAAATACAAAAACATTCGGGCTGGGATTCGATGTGTTTTGTCCCAATGTTGATGAACATAATATATTTGCAGCACGCGTGAAAGGCGTTCCTTTTGCTGCAACAGGAATTCCTTTTCTGAATAATCTCGAATTAGGCATGACAGGCGTGACCGACCTCGACCAATTTAGCGGAATCAGAGCACGGAAAAATGAATTTTTCCCCGATGAATGGGCTGATTATGATATGGATGATTGGGAAAATATTTATCATGTGATACATGGTGACACAACCGGTTTCTCAAGCTGGTACGAAGCAAATGAAGACAGTCTTCATCAACACCATTACCCGGACAATCTCGATGACAAAGAAGGGGTAACAATTATCGGTGCAGACTACACATTGCCCCTGGTTAACACGAAGCTGTTCAAACTGTATCACTATGGAGAGGTAGCCAAGATACTGGATTACGGTACAGG
>JACNJG010000040.1:8736-13597 GCA_014382685.1 Candidatus Cloacimonadota bacterium | reverse complement strand
GCGGTTTCTACACTACAAACTTTTCAGATTAGGTTTTGAACAACCGATTAGGTTGAATATAGTCAGTTGATCTTCATCGCATTTAACTAATCCCTGTCTTTTGCGATTTTCGGCAGTCCATTCGACTATGCTGATCCGACGCAACTTTGCAACTGCTTTTTCCCATGATAATTTTATACTTTTCAACCTCTTCTCAAATAATACAGATAATTGAAATGACATAAAACAGATCATTACATGTGCCAATATTCGTTGTTGTGTCCAATGGTAATTAGGACGCAACTCAAGGCTATGTTTCAATTCAAAAAAACCATGCTCTATACATTTCAAATCTTTATATTTTTCAACGATGCTTTCTTTATCTAAATCACTTTTACTTGTGATGATCAAGAACCATCCATCGCTTGTTTCTTCCTGTCGTAACGATTCTTCATTTTTTCTGACCTGAATTTCTTCATTGATAATTTCGGCATCGAAAAAACGGGTTAAATGCTTCTTGGAAAGATAAGATTTGATCTGAAAATATTTATCTGAAACAGAAATGTTCTTCTTCTTAATAATTTCAATCTCCTCTAAACAAGAAACTACATTCTTCATTCGAGTAGAATATTTCTTGAGTGCAACTTCGTCATTATAACAAGCTACATAACGAAGATCTTGTCTGACCTTTTTCTGTTTGATCTTTCCATCTTCTTCGATTTCAAAATTTATTGTCTTTTCTTTATTGCTCTCATAAACATACGATTTTGATACAGGAGCTTTATCCTTCCGTTCCGAAGCAGCTTCTGCTATTACTTCCTTTGCTGTTACTGTCTGACGAACACTTTCTCCAAGAATAAAATCTTCTCCGTTATCCAATAAAAATTTCAGATTCTTTCCACTTACCATCCCCTTGTCAGCTACCAATGTCACCGATTTTACCCGGAATCGTTTCTTAATATCAGAAACTACTTCTTTTACTGTAGAACGATCCGCAGTGTTGCCGGGAAATGTGTAATGAGCAATGGGTATGTTGTCCTGTGTCATGACCACTCCGATCACGATCTGCTCTCGATCTGACCTGTGATCACGAGTATAACCCTTTTGTCTGATATCGTCTTCAACCAATGAACTGTCGGCTTCAAAATAAGTGGAGGTAATATCATAAAAACAAAGTTTTATATCAGTATCAAATATGCTCATAAAACGATGAGCTATCCTATTTTCTATCTCTTTCTTATGAGATATGATAAAATCCATTGTGCGCAGAAGATATTCATACCTGATCAAGTTTCTCTCCAATCCTGGAATATGAACCGTCTCCAGCCAGGTTAACAGTTTCAACTTGGAACAAGGATCATCGATACGATTGAAAATAAGAGATTTCAAATGAGAATCAAGGTCAAATTCAATATTTGTTTTCTCTTTTTCTCTGGCGATCGTCTGACTTAATTTAAGCTCGTTCCAAAGGTGAAGTAATGCCCAGATTTGCCCGAATGACTTTGCCGAATCAAATTCGCCACCAAGTTCCGACAGATTCATTCCTTTAACCTTCAGCAGACCATTGAGTAGAGAATTAATATCTTGTTTCAGGAATTTATCAGCAGGTCCTAAATGGAGTAATATTCTCTGTTTGGTTTTCTTGTTTTCATCACGATAAGACTCGACAATTTGATAAGTCTCGTGTACTCTTCCGTTTCTTTTTGAAGCACTTTTTTTAATAAACATGGGACAATAAAATATACCTCACCATATTCTGTCAATAAAAGACTAATAAAACTTCTAAGTTATATCTGCATACACTACAAGAATTTGCTTAATTATCCCCGCAAACCACCATCAATACGCAATTCCGCTTCTGTAATACGGGGTTTGCTGTCAAACTGGGGTTGTAACATTCTTAAAATTTATACAAAAATACCTTTTAAAATATAGACGCACATCTGGGGGGATATACATGTGTTCTTTCATAACTCACTTGACACACAATTCATAATAATTCTATACAAACCATTCTATAAATAAGAAAGTAGCAAAATTATGAAATTACTAAAAAAATTCACGACCCAAGACCTGCTCTACATTGCGATCTTCAGCGCATTGGGGCTAGCGATCAAACCACTGATCACCCCTATCGCCATAATGCTTACCCGGCTACTAATGATAACCGGCGGCTCTCTCTTCGGCGGTTTGTATATGATGTGGATCGTCCTTGCAATTGCAATGGTACGGAAGCCATGGACAGGATTTCTCGTGGGCTTTGTTCAGGGAATTGTTATGCTGGCACTTGGGTATGTCGGCACACACGGAGCACTCTCTTTGATAACCTTTACTCTGCCCGGTTTTACTGCGGATATCACTACATTTTTTATCAAGGATCTTTCCAAACCTCTTCCTCATATTCTATTATGCATCTCGGCTAATCTTGCAGGCACCTTGATCGTTTCAATCCTTATCTGGCAGCTTCCTTTTATTCCGCTTTTGATCTCTTTGGGCTTGAGTTTCCTTTCCGGAATTGTGGGCGGATTGCTCTCTTTTGTGATATTTAAACGTCTTCAATTTTTCGGATTCGCTCAGAAGTAATATGCCTTTACTCAGCGTTCAAAACATATTTTTAAAATATGCTCAAACTGATGAATGGCTGATCAAAGATATGAATTTCGATGCAGAGAAAAATGATATTCTATTAATAAAAGGACCGAACGGATGTGGAAAAACAAGCTTACTTTCACTCCTCTGCGGAATAATCCCCAAAGCCATAAAAGGTATTATCGAAGGACAAATTCTTATTGATGATATTGATATTAGCGAGCTGACTTTACCCGAACTCTCACCTCTCATCAGTATGGTTTTTCAGGAGCCGGAAATGCAGTTAAGCTTTCCACAGGTCGAGCAGGAACTTGCATTTGGTCCCGAGAATCTGAAAATACCGGCGAATGAGATCAGTAAGAAAATTGAGGATGTGTCTGAATTACTTGGAATCCCGGAATTGCTGAAATCAGATATAGCTGCACTTTCTTACGGACAAAAAAAGCTTGTTGCAATAGCTTCGATCTTTACTCTCTCCCCTGAAATTATTCTGCTCGACGAACCTGCCGACGGACTATCAGAGCAATCCATTCAAAATGTAATAAAGTGTGTACTTCACTATAAGAACGACAAGCTCTTTATTATCACCTCGACAACTCATGTTTTTGACGACATTGAGAACAGGATCATAACCTTTTCATGAAATCACTCTTTTCTTTAGACAATCTCAGTTTTTCTTATAATGAGGATAAGCTTATCTTTGATAATATCGATCTGGAAATTTTCAGGAATGAGGTTACCATAATTTCTGGAGAAAACGGAAGTGGAAAATCAACTCTGTGCAAGATTCTCTATAAAATGCTGTCTGCGGATTCGGACACCATTTTGTTTGAAGAAAAACAATTTTCCACAGTTGATCAATCATATATTGCCTCCAAAATAGTCTTCGTTCAAGAGCAGGTTCAGAACAATCTGCTTGGCTCGACTCCTGATGAAGATCTTGCGATCTGGCAGCATAAATTCAAAAAAAGGGACAGCAAAGAATTTAAGGAAGAGAGAGCTCGCATTCTCGAAAGATTCGGATTGGATACAGTGCGGCACAAGCCACTTTGGGAATTCAGTGAAGGGCAGCAAAAGAGAGCTGTTCTGAGTTGTTTACTTCTGAATAAGCATAAATTCTGGCTCCTCGATGAGCCACTTTACGGACTTGATAATGAAGGTGTGAATATCTTGATCTCAATAATCGCTCAGCAGAAATTAGCCGGCGCAGGCGCACTCATCGCCACGCATAGAACGAAAGCTTTTTCGCTTGTTGCAGATAAAGTGCTTGAGATTTCAAAAAGAAATATACATCAAATCGTGGGATAGGAATGAACGCACGAACATATCTTGTCATCTCGATAATCATTTCCACTCTTTCTGTGATCATTCATCGTATCGAGTATCAACTCATTTTGTTTGGAGTTTGCGTTCTGCTTGTTTTTCTTCTGAATCCCTCTAAAAGAAGATTTGTGCTCCTCTGGAAACGATTGCGTTTTCTTCTTATTCTTATCCTCTTTCTATTCGTGATGCAGCTCCTTTTCAGACAAAGCGGCACAGTGCTTTTTCACTGGAAGTTCATCACAATTTATTCTGAAGGAGTTCTTATCGCTCTCGTTGTGAGCATACGCTTGCTCATACTTTTGCTTGTTGTATCGCTTCTTTTTGATATTCCTTTTTATAATTTTGTTCTCGCCATGCGCGACTGGAAACTTCCCTACGAGATCTGCCTGATGATCGCCAGCACCTTCAGTTTTTTACGATTGTTCGAAAAACAGTTTAGGATAATGAAGGATCAACTGAAGATTCGCGAGATATCCTTTAGAAAAATTCCCATTTTCAGAAAGTCTAAAGCATTTTCTACCATTGTTTTTCCTGTCCTCGCTCAAGCGATGCACACAGTTCGATCCAGGGCTATTGCATTGGATTTAAAAGGATTCAGGTTACATCCTACACGCACGAATTATATTTCTCATAAACTCAAATGGTTTGACTATTTGATCCAAATCCTTGCTTTTTTGCTTTTTATTGTAATTGGATATTTTTTGATTATAAAATAATTTCTGCATCAGCGATAATCTGTGTTATATTCAAAAATAATGGAACACAGATTAACACGGATAAGGCAGATCGACACTAATAAATAGAGATTTTTTGAAAAATAAATATTATGCATTCCCAATCAGGGGATTGGGAATGAGGTAGGATGTATTTATCAGTTGCATCTGCGCAATCTGCGTGCTATTAAAATATGAAAATTAAAGATATAGATCTAGTCATTTTTGATATGGACGGCACATTGCTGAAGTCCGAC
>JACNJG010000040.1:0-7908 GCA_014382685.1 Candidatus Cloacimonadota bacterium | reverse complement strand
CCCTATGTTTCTCCAACCAGCCGAATTTTGGATTGTTTATTTTTTCAAATTCCCCAAAATAAGGTTTAATATCTATCACAGGAGTTTCATCCAGCATATCAACATTTGTAAAAACAATTTTATTATCCTGCACTTGCTTCACTTGAATAACAGTCATGCCAATGTGGTTTGGACGGTGCGGACTTCGAAGAGCAAACACTCCATGATCTTTATCCTCCCAGGAAGGATGCCCCTTCATATATGTTTCCTTGCTTTTATGAAAATAGAACAGAACTATAAGGTGTGAAAAGCCCTCAACATCCTGCATCGCTGGCTTGAATTTTTCATCTATTTCAATGGCTGCTTCAATATTGTCTCTCTGATAGCCCTGTCCGGGTACGTCCTCTATATTTTTATACGGACTATGAATTATTCCAATCGGTTCGATTTTTATTGACCGCATTTAAACATCCTTTCTGGTTTGACATACTTTTTTAGAAAATTCTGAATTAATACAAGTTTTCTGGAATAATTAAAAATATAACTTACAGTGTTCGTTAAAAAACTTGACTGTAATTTTTAAATATAAAGTTATTTACTCATTAAACGCTGGAGGTTTATTTGTCAGTAAAGATCAGACTTAGAAGAATGGGTGCTCGTAATCAACCTTCCTACAGAGTGGTTGTTGTTGACTCCCGCAAGAAAAGAGATGGTGCATTCATCGAGAAAATTGGATATTACGATCCTAAACCGGAAGAATATCAGTATAAAATTGATCATGAACGAGCTTTATATTGGCTTGAGCAAGGTGCGATTCCTTCAGATACTGTAAGAAGTCTTTTAAAAAAAGAAGGTATCTTAAGGAAGTTTCATGAAAATAAGTATGGCAAAGCAACATCTGAGGTTGTATCAGAACAATCTGACGTAGCCAATGATGAAATAGATATGAACGCTGACAACTCAGCAAAATAAGATCACCGCAGGAGGCGACCAATGAAAGAGTTAGTGGAATTCATTGCGAAAGCATTAGTTGATAACCCAGATGAAGTCAAAGTGACAGAAGTATCCGGAGAACGTGTTACTCTTTATGAATTGAGAGTTGGCGAAGGCGAAGTTGGTAAAGTAATCGGCAAAGGCGGAAGAACTGCTAACGCTATGCGTACCATCCTGAATTCTGTCTCTACCAAGCATGGTAAAAGAGCAGAATTAGAAATCCTTGAATAACAATTTATGAATGGAAATTAACGATTTAATTTCCATCGGGGTTATTAAGAAAGTAATCGGGAATGGCGGAATAGTTTCTGCTATTCCCGATACTTTTTTTCCAGAATACTATCTTGCTATTCCGGAACTTTTTATTGTGTTTCCGGATGAAACCGTTCGTTTCGAAGCAATTGACAACATCGAACTGAAAAATGGAAAATTTCTCATCAAATTTATGAATATAAACTTAAAAGATGAAGCCCGGCAAATGATCAATGCACGTATTATGGTATCTGAAGATATGCTTCCTCCATTGGAAGAGGACGAATATTATCCAGTTCAATTTATCGAATACGAAGTGATCACAAAAGAGGGCGAGGTGATTGGAAACGTTGCTGATATTCTCTCCACGGCAGGTCAGGAAATTTTGATAATACCAAAGGGAGACAAAGAGATCATGATTCCCCTCTGTGATTTTTTCATAGAAAAAGTAGATGAAGAAAATAAAAAAATCATTATAAATCCAATTGAAGGTTTACTCGATGCACATTGATGTTCTGACACTTTTCCCGGAAATGTTCGATAGCCCTCTTTCGCATAGTATTGTAAAAAGAGCGATTGAAAGAAAAAAACTCTCGATCGAACTTATTGATTTTCGAGAATTTTCACAGGACAAGCACAAACAGGTTGATGACTACCCATTTGGAGGGGCTCCGGGTATGGTTCTCAAACCCGAACCCATTTTTGAAGCTGTTGATTTCCTGAAAGAAAAAAGAAAAGAATTGTTGGAGAAAAGTGAATTCCCGCTTATTTATTTAACGCCGCAGGGAGAGACATACACCCAGCAAATCGCTGAAGAACTGAGCAAAAAAAAGTACCTTGCGTTTTTATGCGGACATTACAAGGATGTTGATTATCGCGTTCGTGAACATTTGGTAACACGAGAAATCTCGATTGGAAACTACGTTCTTTCCGGCGGTGAGCTTCCTGCAATGATAATTATTGATTCTCTTGCCCGTTTGCAGGAAGGTGTGCTCACAAATATTGAATCTGCATACAGTGACTCATTTCAGGGCAACACACTGGACGGTCCGTATTATACGCGTCCACGCGAATATCGAGGTTACAAAGTTCCTGATGTGTTACTCTCGGGTAATCATAAAATGATTGAAGAATGGCAAAAAAGTAAACGTAAAGAATTCACAGAAAAGGTGAAAGGAGTTCCCGATGTATGATAATCTATTTCTTGGACTGGTTCATCATCCTGTTTATAATAAAAATAAAGAGATCGTCACAACTTCTCTCACCAATCTTGATATTCATGATATTGCAAGAACCTGTAAAACTTATGGCATCAAAAACTATTTTCTAATTAATCCCGAGCAATCACAGAAAGATATTTTCAATCGTTTAAAAGATTTTTGGCGAACAGGTCCCGGCAAACAATACAATATAAATCGTTTCGATGCTTTTAAACTAATCGAATTTGTTCCGGATATTGAAGCTGCAAAGCAATGGATAAGGGACAGATACTCCAAAGATCCTATTCTTATTACTACTTCTGCCAGGTTAGTATCCGGAAGCGTTTCATACCAAGAAATGAGAAAAATAATAAATCGTTCATTCCCGAAACTCATTCTTTTTGGCACAGGATACGGTATGTCGGAAGAGCTGGTTAATTCAAGTAATTTTCATGTTTTTAGAATTGAAGGAACCGGTCCTTACAATCATCTTTCTGTACGCAGTGCAATTGCTATAACACTTGACAGGTTGATCGGTGATTACGAATAAAGGCACTAATCTAAATAAAACCAAAAGCAATAAATAAATAAGTAATAACGAGGTTTTTATGGATATTTTATATAGAGTTGGCCAAGAACAGATGAACATGGAATTGCCGGATTTCAATACCGGTGATATAGTGAAAGTACACTACACGATCCGAGAGTTTGAAAAACCTCGTATTCAGATATTTCAAGGTATAGTGATCCAGAAAAAGGGTTCTGGAGTCAATAAAACCTTTACCGTTCGAAAAATCAGTCATGGTGTTGCAGTAGAGCGTATTTTCCCTCTTTTCTCACCATTGATCCAAGAAATCGAAATAGTACGTTATGGACGTGTCCGCCGTTCCAAGCTTTTCTATCTGAGAAAACTCCGAAGTAAAAGCACAAAGGTCAAACGAGGGAAAAAGCCGACACCAAAGAATAAAGTTGAAAATACAGACAACGAATAAAAAGAAGTATAGCAAAATAAGCATACAGAATCATTTCTGTTTTTCTTAGCATTTATTCAATTCTAATTTAAAAGATTCATGTTCTTTTCATAGCTCTTAGCTTTCTGAAAAATTATGTTTAAACGATTAGATTTCAGGAAAGAATATTGGCGCTTCTTTGAACTGCTGATGTTCCCTATCGCGATAGCCATCGGTTTTTTTGTGGTCTATCAACAATTTCACCCGAAATACATCTCGCTTTTCAACGAATTCACAAAAATATTTCTTTTCTATTTCGCATGTTTGAATATTCTGAAAATCTATTATAATCGTGGCAATTTTGCTTACATCAAAAAGATTTTCTTCGATCTCTGTGCTGTTATAGTTTCCTTTATTTTTTATAACGATCTTATCGTTTTTCAGGTATATATTGTTCTTCGTCAGATAGTTCTTCTCATTGATATGCTTGCATCTACAAAACCGGCAGTGAACTTTTTTTCCCGCTTTAGAAACCATCCTTCAAAAGTCATTTTACTAAGTTTTGGGATAATAATTCTGCTGGGCACGACCTTTTTGAGCTTACCTCTTGCTTCATCAAATGGGGAGAGTATCGGACCGATCAATGCAGGATTTACTGCAACTTCAGCAACATGTGTAACCGGCTTGATAGTTCTCGATACAGGTACTGATTTTTCATCTTTTGGACATGCGATAATACTCATATTGATGCAGATCGGTGGACTCGGTATAATGACTTTTTCCACAGCACTTATCATGCTTTTTGGAAAACAGATCAGTCTGCAGGGGCAATCACTGCTGCAAGGAGTGCTCGGAGAAGCTTCAAAGGACAGTATGGTCAAACTGCTTCGCGCGATCGTAATCACAACTTTTATTTTTGAAGTGATCGGAGCAATGGTACTGTTTCTAAAATTTCGCCCACTTGCTCATTTTGCCCCACTTGCCAATTTTGATCTTCTCGGGCATTGTATGTTCCATTCTGTTTCTGCCTTTTGTAATGCTGGATTCTGTCTTTATCCGGACAGCTTCATGCGGTTTCAGGGAAGCTGGAGCGTAAATTTTGTTATCATGTCTCTGATAATCGTTGGAGGGATCGGTTTCACTGTTATGCTCGATGTGTATAAAAATGTGATCAAACGCAGACACATCCGTTTTTTATCATTACATTCAAAAGTTGTGATCGTCACTACGATTGCTTTGATCGTGATCGGAACTATTTTGATCTTTGCATTTGAGTATAATAATCAATTAAATCAGCTTCCAATGAAAAATAGTATTCTGGCATCCGCTTTCCAATCGGTCACGACACGAACCGCAGGATTTAACACTCTTGATATTTCAAATATGAGCTTTGCTTCAGTGATCCTGATGATAGTGTTTATGTTTATTGGTGCCTCACCGGGTTCTACGGGCGGCGGTATAAAAACCACAAGCTTTGCAATTCTTGTTCTCTCAGTCTGGTCGATCATCAGGCATAGAGAAGATGTGGAAGTGTTCCATTGCTCTGTCACTTCGGAAAATACCAGAAAAGTGATGTCTCTCATTACGATTTCCGTCACGATTTTAGTTACCCTTATTATCGTGTTATGTGTTTCTGAAGCAAACCAGGGATTCAAGTTTGAGCAGATCATATTTGAGGCATTTTCCGCTTTTGGAACTGTCGGACTCTCAATGGGTATCACTCCACACTTGACATCCATTGGTAAAATTGCAATTATTGCTTTAATGTATTTGGGACGTGTTGGTCCTTTGACCATAGCGTTCGCTTTAAGTGAGAAAAAAATAAGTGTTCATTATCATTATCCTGATGAAAATATAGCTATCGGTTAAAGGATAGACTATTCGGAGGAACAATGGCTCAATTTGCTGTAATCGGTTTAGGAAGATTCGGTGTAACCATCGCAGAAACTCTTGTAAAAAAGGGTGCTGAAGTCATTGCAATAGACAATGACGAAAAAAAGGTCGAAGAAGTCCGTGCTTTTGTAACTAACTCGGTGTGCTTAGATTCCACAGACGAGCAAGCACTTCGTGCAATCGACATTGGTAATGTGGATGCAGTGGTCATCGCAATCGGTGAGAACATTGAAGTAAGCGTGCTGACTGCTGCAATCTTGAGAAAGATCGGCGTAGGAAAGATCCTGGCAAAGGTAGATAGCGAACTGCATGCACGAATTCTCACTATCATGGGAGTTCAACGCACGATTTTCCCGGAGCAATATGTAGGACGAGAGATCGCAAACCTTCTTATTTCACAACATGTTTTTACTTATACTGAAATATCCAAAGAACATAGTGTGGTAGAGATTTCAATTCCCTCATTCTTTGTAGGAAAAAGCTTAAAAGATCTCGATGTAAGAAATAAATATAATATCAGCATCATTGCAATTAAAAGCACAAAGCCAAAAGTTGATGAACTGGGAAATAATATCCTTCTTGAAGATACAAATGTGCTTCCCTCTGCTGATGATGTGCTTCAACAATCCGATAGAATAATTATCATCGGCAAAAACAATGATGTTGATGCCCTAATTAAAATAGCTGAAAAGCATAAGATGCAAGAATAATTTTTGGGAGTTTCCATGCATTTAACATTTCAGAGCAAACTTCGTCTTATTGTTATTATTCTTCTAATTTTTCTTATCCTCAATGTTGGTTTCATCCTCTATAAATTAAATGATCCCCTCGTTCATGAGGTGATCAGAGATCGAATAATGACTGTCCAATACATCTTCCTGTTTATTGAATTGATCCTCGGTATTGTGCTTTTGTTCTACGTTCCAATGATACTACAGGATTCTCTCAAACCTATTGAATCCGTCTTCGAGGAGCTAAAAAGAGGTAAGTTTGACATCTCAATTCCGGAAGAATATCATCACGGACCGGTTGCAACACTTATCAGCGAAACGAACACAATGATCACAAACCTGAAACAGTTTGATAAAGAGAAGAAAAGCAAGATATTGGAGTACGCTCACCGGCTGAATGTCATTCTCGAGAATACTAGTGATGGAATTATCATTACTAATGAAAAAGATGAGATCGTGATGATAGACAAACATGCTCAAAAACTTCTTGGCTTGGCTTCCGTAGAAAATAATCCACCACTTCTTGATTTCCACTATGAAGGTGAAGTCATGAAATTCTTCCAGGAGGCGGTTTCTCAGAAAATGCTCGTTCCTGAGCGAAAAATTTACATCCCGAAAATAAAAAAACATGTAACTTTTCATGTGGGCATAATCCACAATGAAGAGGGAATTGTGACAGGAATGATCTTTGTTATAACAGGTATTGACCTAAAAAAATTATATGAATCTCCCAGTACTGAAGATGGAAAATCAAGATCAGAAGGATAGATTTGACAGAGAATTCACCTTTGCAGTTCGTACAGAAGAAAGCATCAGGATTGATAAATACTTAGCGAACCTGAACATAAACGAACTCTACTCGCGATCATTTGTTGATCGTTTGCTGAAGCAAGGTTTTGTGACTCTTGACGGAAAAGTCGTTAAGAAAAGCGAACTTGTTCACATAAATCAGCTCATACACATAAAAATCCCACCACCTACCCAAAAGGATATTTTACCGGAAAATATTGAGCTTTCTTTTGTATATGAAGACGAGCATCTTGCGATAATTGATAAACCGGCAGGCATGGTTGTACATCCTGCGCCCGGACATTACCACGGCACACTCGTCAACGCAATTATGTATCATTTGAAACAGCTTTCATCTATTGATGACCCTCTACGACCGGGCATCGTTCATCGGCTTGACAAGGATACATCCGGCTTGATAATCGTAGCAAAGAATGATCTTGTTCACGCAAAATTGAAGGAACTCTTTTTTAACCACCAGATCCAAAAAATATATATTGCCTACACTATGGGGAATCTCTCGGCTTCTGAAGGAACAATTCGTACATTCTACGGTCGAAATCCTGTAAACACCAGAAAAATGGCAGTTCTCGAAGAGGGCAAACTTGCAGTAACTCATTATGAAGTTATTGAGACTTATCCTGGACTTGATATCACTAAGATCTTTTTGGAAACAGGAAGAACTCACCAGATCCGCGTCCATTTTTCTCACCTTATGCATCCTGTTTTGGGTGATACAATGTACTCAACAAAAAAGCAGATGATCAACCTTGTTCCAGAAAGAGCAAAAAAACTCATGAGACACCTTCTGATGAATACATTGAGGAGACAAGCACTGCATGCCCATCAACTGGAGTTCATTCATCCCATTACAAAAAAGACGATCTTTGTTACCAGTCCTATTCCCCAGGATATGGATAATGTTTTGAAAATTATGAGAAAAAGCTTTTACGGGTCTGTTATATAGTGTTATGTCATGGATTATTTGATGTATTGTTAACCACGAATTAACACGAATTATCACGAAGGAGTAAAAAAAATTTACTTCTGCAGTGCTTTTACAATTTGAGAATCGGTAAATTTGGAAGGAAAAACACACTTGTCACTCTGATCCGCCAGCTG
>JACNJG010000088.1 GCA_014382685.1 Candidatus Cloacimonadota bacterium | reverse complement strand
AGGAATACAAAATGAATTCAATTAAATTTGACGGCAAAGATATTTATCCGTCTAAGATCGTATGCATAGGTAGAAACTACGTAGATCATATTAAAGAGCTTCATAATGAAGTGCCAAAGCAACCGATAATATTTATTAAGCCGAATTCGTCAATATCAAACAATATTTATTCCAGCAAATATGATGTTATTCATTACGAAGGTGAAATTTCCTTTCTAATAAGTTCCAATAAATTGAAAGGTGTAGGATTTGGGTTGGACCTTACAAAGAGAGAGGTTCAATCTAATTTGAAATCAAAGGGGCTGCCATGGGAACGCGCTAAATCGTTTGATGGTTCTGCCGTATTTAGTGATTTCATTACTTTCGGAGGTAATATTAGCGATTTGAGAATGGAGCTCTATATCAATAGCAGTTTGGTACAAAAGGGAGGTTGTGATTAATGCTGAATAAACCAAGCGAAATATTAAATGAAGCTACTGGTTTTCTTTCATTTGAGGATGGCGATGTAATAATGACCGGAACTCCAAAAGGCGTTGGTCCTATTAATTCCGGTGATATGTTTATCGGAAAAATATTTGAAAAAATAAAATTATTAGTAGAGGGTTACTGGGTAGTTAAGTAAGAAATATACAAAGCACGGATTAGAGGATCGCAATCCCGAACTATTTTCAGTGCACTTATTACTTGAATCTACATTTTTTTTAAAATCACATTTTTTCTTGGATACTCCCATTGTAAATTTTTTTTTATAAGCTGCCTGAAAAAATTTTAAGTCAAAAATTACTTGATCGGGCACTTTTTTATTGACTATAAAATTCGAGAAAAAAGAAATCAATATCAAATTTTTATTTTTTAGGAGTACATAATATGAGTACTGTTTCAATTCTTTCATCAAGCGGTATTGGGAAAAATTTCATACCCAAAGAATACCTTCCTGATGGAAAAGATGAATATTATCTTCGTAACATACAAACATCATGGACAAAAGACAGCTGGCGTCATTTGAGCTCAAAAGAAGTTCAGCAACTTGTAGAAAACAACAATACTTCTGTTAACTGGGACGAGATATTCGTCACCGATCAGTTTGATACTGCTCAAATAAAAAATAATGAGTTCTTCGGACTTATCCGAATTGGAAATGTACGAAATGTAATTCTGGAACATCATGACCTAAAGGTACCGGTTGGTATTACGAACAGCGCAATTATAGCTTGTGATATTGGAGATGATGTTGCAATTCATGATGTTCGGTATTTGTCAAATTTCATTATTGGAGATCGTTGTATCTTATCCAGCATCGATGAAATACAAACAACTAACCATGCAAAATTCGGCAATGGAATTATCAAAGAAGGTGAAAAAGAAAAAGTCCGCATATGGCTTGACCTGATAAATGAGACCGGTTCTCGAAACATAATACCTTTTGACAGCATAATACCTGCCGATGCTTATATATGGGCAAAGTATCGGGATGATGATGCTTTACAAAAAAAACTGAAAGAAATAACACAAAATAGTTTTGATTCCCGACGCGGTTTCTATGGCACGATCGGAGATCAGTGTGTAATTAAAAATTCCCGCACTCTTAAGGATGTTAAAATTGGTTCGCATTGTTATATTAAAGGAGTCAATAAACTTAAGAATCTGACAATAAAATCTTCAGAAGAAGAGCGAACACAGATAGGCGAGGGTGTTGAATTAGTTAACGGCATTATTGGATATGGCTGTCATATTTTTTATGGCTGTAAAGCAGTACGATTTATTTTAGGGGATAATTCAAGCTTAAAATATGGAGCACGGCTTATCCACTCATTTCTTGGAGCCAATTCAACTATTTCATGTTGTGAAGTGCTCTATAGTCTGATATTTCCTGCACACGAACAGCATCATAATAATTCATTTCTTGTTGCAGCAGTTGTAATGGGTCAAAGCAATATGGCTGCAGGTGCAACAATCGGTTCAAATCACAACAGCAGAGCTAATGATAATGAGATCCAGGCAGGTCGCGGATTCTGGCCGGGATTATGCACGAGCATTAAACATTCATGTCGTTTTGCTTCTTTTGTACTACTTTCCAAAGCTGATTATCCAAATGAGCTTGATATCCCGTTGCCGTTTTCACTTCTCAACAACAATACATCGAAGGATCATTTGGAAATTATGCCTGCATTCTGGTGGTTGTATAATATGTATGCCTTAGCCAGAAATTCATGGAAATTTCACAAACGTGATAAACGTAAAGGGAAATTCCAAAATATTGAATTTGATTCTTTGGCGCCCGACACCATTGAAGAAATATACAATGCTTGTAAATTATTGGAAATATGGACTGCAAAAGCCGGTATGCGCAGTAAAGGTGATTCAATCGATGATAAAACCTATGAAGAACTCTCCAAAATTGGACATAAGCTTTTATTGGGAACTGAAGAGCAAATAAATAAGTTAGAAATTCTCGGTGAAAACATGGAGAAATCAAAGCGAAAGGTTGTGATCCTCAAAGCATACAAGGCATATCATGCATATCGCGATATGCTTCATTATTACGCTGTTAAGAATTTACTGGAATACTTGGAAATAAATCCAGAAGCTGATCTTTCATCAATGTGTGAAGCTTTGAAAGGTAAACGTGAAAAATTTTGGGTAAACCTCGGCGGACAACTTATACCTGAACGGGATGTCGATCAAATACGATCAGATATTGGTTCCGGCAAACTTAGCAATTGGGATGAAATCCATCACAGGTATGATACTCTTTGGGAACAATATCCGTTTGAGAAACAAAAACATGCATTTGCCACACTTTATGAAATACTTGGAACAGATAAACCAACACAAAAACAGTGGATATCAGCATTGGATAAAGCAGTAGAAATTCAGGAATTCATCAGAGACCAGGTTTACGTCTCGAGGAAAAAAGATTATGATAATCCGTTTCGCCAGGCGACTTACAGAAATATGGCTGAAATGACGGCTGCAATTGGAACCATTGAAGATAATAGTTTTATTAATCAGGTTCGAGAAGAAACAGAAGATTTTAAGAAACTAATAGCTAATATTAAAATCAGAAGTTGAGATAAAAAATTAATTACAATTAGATTCAATCTATTTTTGAAAGGAGTTTAGAAATGAATTTGACAGATGAAAAATATTCAAAGTATGCATTAGTTCGGGAAATGATGGATACCATCGATGTGGTGAAAAATTTTAATCCGGAACAGACAAAAGATGTGGCAGAGAAGATCAAATCTGTTGGCAGACTTCTGCTTACCGGTGAAGGTTCCAGCCGGATCTTTCCTGCAAAGAATGCTATACGAAAAGCTCTTACAATGGGACTGGATCTCTGTATTGCAACTGATGGCTCCCGTCAGTCAGCACAATATGATCTTTTAAAATTTGCTGTTTTTTGCGCCTCGAACTCAGGAAGAACCAAAGAAGTAGTTCTGCTTGCAAAAAAACTAGCTGAACTTGGTAACAAATATCGTTTCGCCTTATCTGCCAACAAAGGAACACTATTAGAAAACGCTTGTACTGAAACGTTTATTCTCACATGTGGCTGGGAACAGGCAGTAGCAGCCACAAAGAGTGTTATTGAACAAGCATTATTTTATGAGTCGATTCTTGTGCATATAGCTAACAAAAATGATGCCAATATTTACTCTGAATTAGCAAAGAAAATTGAAACGGCATTAATATTACCGATCGATCCGAGTATTATCGAAGCAGCAACGAAAGCACCGACAATTTATTTTGCTGGCTATAACGATGGCGTGGCTGAAGAGCTGACGCTTAAAACAAATGAAATTACCAGGAAAAAGTCTGACTTTTTAGAAGGCACTTATGCAGTTCACGGCATCGAAGAAGTAATGGATGAGAACGATATTGTTTTTGTGATAGATCCGATCGATGATGAAATCGAAAAATTCCAGGATGTTTTAGTAAAAGGTGTCGGGCTTCACGTAGTAGCAATTGCTAATAGAGAAACGCCTTTCACTACAATACTTGTGCCGGATGCCGGTGAGAATAATCCTTATGTATATTTAAGCGCAGGTTGGAATTTATTGGTTGAGATCGGTTTAGCATTGGGTATTGATCTGGATAAACCGGAACGTGCTCGCAAAGTCGGAAATGAGTTTATTGGATAGGATAGTATAAGATAATTGCCATATTTCTAAACTCTATTCGGGCTGTAATATTTCACTTCTGGTTCGGGTCGCACCCCTTTACATACTGCCCGAGTTCTTGAGCGAAATCAGAAACAAGCACGATTTTATTATAATCAATAGGCACATTATTTAAGTACTGAAGCACGAGGTACTGCTTCTGATCACTGGGGAAAACTCCTGCAAAGAAGAATCCCAGATCCTCCATATCAGCGACATAACTCACAGAATTCTCATCGCAAAGATCAAGATAGAGGTTTATAGTCTCGATCTTTTTCTGGCAGAGTTCTCTTACGCGCTGATCAATTTCCAGCTTAATATTCTCACCGCAGTCATTGATATAAATATTCGCAAAATTGAGCAAATCTTTCACTTCCACTTCTACATCAGACTGCACCATTCCTGTTGATCCCGTCTTAGAATTCTCAGGAATGAGCACTTTCGCATCAATCCCGATATTCTGATATATCTTTTCTATCATGTCCTTGTGATCAGGTGTAGCATAGATCTTCAGATCCTGGTCAATGAGCTTAAAATAACACACTATAAGAGTTTCTCTCTGAGCTCCCTGTTCCTCCATGCCTTCAAAAGTTTTAGGAGGTGACAAGCCAATAAGGATCGCACAATCTTTGAATCTGCTTCTGAGCAACGCTTTTTGTGAATAAGGATGCGTGGTCACACCTTTGGCAAACATGCCTTTGATACCTTTCTCTTTTGCTTGTTCTGTGAGTAATTCATTCAGCATGGTCATACATCCCTGACCACGGAATTTTGGTTTTGTGAAAGCCATTCCCATCTCAGGAATATCTTTTTTTCTTCCAAAACGTTCTAAAGCACAGTGTCCCATTACTTCATTATTTTCATCACATACTGCTACAGCGGAGATAAGTTCTCCGGTCCTGGTCATTTCGATCAATCGATCCGGATAATAAATGTTTTCCATGATGTAGGTATAACCATAGGTTCGATAGGCACATTGTGATATCTCGATTGCTTGCTTTTGTTGGAGGAGCAGCACATGGAAAGGTATCTTAACCCGTTCTTTCTTGGATTTGTACGTGGGCTGCTCGAATGCTTCCATTTCAGATTTTTGAAAGTATTTTTCAACATGCTTCTGATCCACGAATTTCACGAGATGTACCTCTTTACCTCCGTATCCCATGTTATGAAATGATAACTGATCCACACTTCCTTTCATGAGCCGGAAACCCAAACCGACCTGCTCATTACCATCCAATGATTGCTCAGGAGAAAAATCCTCAACCTGAGTTGGATCAAATGGCAATCCCTTGTCCCTTATAATAACCTTGAATTCAACAGGGGTTAATTCACAAATAATATCAAATGCTGCGTCCTCGTCAGGCAAAAAGGCATGCTTCACCACATTTGTGATCGCTTCTTCAACTGCAACATTGAAAAAAGTTATATCCTTCTGCGAAAATTTCGCAAGACGAGCCAGCTCGTTTATAAATGCCTGAGCTGCAGGCAAATATGAGATATCTACAGGCAAATGCATCGTTGATATCTTTTTTTTATTCATGGAACCTCCGTTTTAGAGAATGCTATTTCTGAAATTGCACAATAAATGTCAACGTAAATTTTCAAGATTTGTTTTCAATTCAATTACCATTTCCAATCGAAGCTCGACTTGACACTATATTTTTATAATATCTGTTAATTTACTTCAGTTATAATAAAAAAATACGCTTGTCACTCTGAGCTTGCGAAGAGTCTCCCTGCTCGTTGATCTGAACATTTTTGCGAGATTCTTCGTCGCTGCGCTCCTCAAGAATGACAATTTTTTCTGTGAGATTCCATGATAAATCGGATTGGAAATTCGGTCGTGGAATTTATACTGAGTAAAGCGAATGTACTCAATGATAATTTTATTAAAAAAAAACACGCTTGTCACCCTGAGCTTGCGAAGAGTCTCCCTGTTCGTTGATTTGAACATTTTTGCGAGATTCTTCGCTTCGCTCGAGAATGACAATTTCTTTTGCAAGATTCCCCGATAAATCAAGATTGTAAACTTTGCGGATTTTATTCTTGAGTATCAGAGCTTTAATGTAAGCTGCTCTGGAAGATTGATCTCGTCTTTCTCAAGGTTTGAAACGCTTATCCCAAGCAGTCGTACACTACACTTATTCACAAATGTTTCTTCAAGAAGAGAATTAACCGTATTGATAATTACGTTCTTATCTTGTGTTGGCTTTGTTATTGTTCTACTTCTTGTCGCCCGATAGAAATCTGGGTATCTTATCTTAAGAGTTATCGTTCGTCCGGCGACATTATGCTTCCTTAAACGCTTCTCAATTTTTGCAGCACATTCTTCAAGATATTCCTTCATTTCGTGTATGTCATCGATGTCAACAGCAAAGGTATTTTCATGTCCTATCGATTTAATATCTCGTTCTGGAGTCACTTCTCTTTTATCAATTCCCCTTACGATATAGTAATAATATTTCCCAACTTTGCCAAAATGCCGTATTAATTCTTCGAGAGTCTGGGCTTTCAAATCCTTTCCTGTATGAATGCCCAGCATCTGCATTTTCTTCTCGGTCACTTTGCCGATACCGTAGAATTTTCCGATGGGAAGCCCTTCCAGCACTTCTTTTGCTTTATCTGGAAGAATGACTACCAGCCCATCCGGCTTATCCATATCAGAAGCAATTTTTGCAAGGAACATATTGTAAGATACACCTGCAGAAGCAGTCAATCCGGTTTCTCGATAAATCCTTTTCTTTATATCTTTTGCAATAAGTGTTGCTGATTTCATACCTTTCTTATTATAGGTTACATCAAGGTATGCCTCATCAATGGAGACGGGTTCGACAAGGTGAGAATACTCATTAAATATATTTCTTATTTGTTTCGATATCTGTTTATAGACCTCATGCCTGCCGCGTACAAATATCGCATGCGGACATAGTCTATAGGCGACTGCACTTGCCATTGCGGAATGTATGCCATATTTTCGGGCATCATAAGAACAAGTGGCGACAACTCCCCTGCTATTCGGATCGCCGCCTACAATAAGTGGCTTGCCCTTATATTCAGGATGATCACGCACTTCCACTGCTGCAAAGAAAGCATCCATGTCGATATGTACGATCTTGCGGATTGGTTTTTCGGATTTCATGATTCTTTATCTATTTGTTTGTCAACCGTTAAGCACGCTGCGAATTCGGAAAGATTCCGTCCAAAACGAACCATGAAGCCAACCGCAAACGCATTGTTATATGAATTATTCAATACTAATTTTAAGATCCTTTCTTACTATTGCTTCAACAGTTTTTATTCTCATAAATCCAAATTTTTCATAAAGATTTACAGCTGGTTTTGCTGATTCATAGACTGTTAAATAACAAGAAATCAAGGGCTCGGTTGAAAGAAATAATTGCAGCAAATATTCTCCAATCGATTTCCCTCTATAATCAGGATGAACACAGATTGAATAGAGATATTTCATATTTTTCTTTGGAATTAAATAGCCAATACAAGAACCAATAATATTGTCTTTATTATGACAAATATAGATGAGCTTTGGAATTGGTGCTTTAGGAAACGATTGAAGCATTTTTCCCCAATTACTGTTCATATAATCTTTATCATCAGAATAACAGAGGTAATGAAAGTCAATCAACTCTTTATAATCACTTATGTTTTTTGAAATTTTGAAATTTGAATTTAACTCAGTATTAGGTTTATGAAAATTTTCATTGCATTTATATTGATGCATAAAATCAATCCCTTTGATTCTGTTTAGAATATTCTTCGAATCGAAGCAATGTAAAAATGTTAAATAGTTTTGATTGTTATTTTTTATCAATTCTGAAATACTATCAAATAGTTGCTCATTAAAATCACTATTCCAATTAGAACTTAAATACAATTTTATTGATATTTTTTTATTAAAAATTTCTAAATGAATAAAACCGAGATAGAGATTATTATTTGTAATTAAATAAATCTCATCATTTTCATTGATATATCTAATAATTTTTTCTTTTACTCCTGATAGAATTTGATTACTAAACTCTATCAAGTTGTTAAAATCTATTAAATGTTTCTTTAGCTTCACTAAATTTTTCCTTTATTCAAAATCAATTTCGTATAGCACCTCTATCAGCTCAATTATTTCTTCCCTTTTTCAGATAAAATCCTGAAATCCCCTTTACGAACCGTCCATCCCAGATCGTCAAAATAGGATAGAAGTAGCAGACATATCTTTCTATTTGCATTCAGTTGATCCCGAAAATCAGCAATGAGCAGCTTGTCATTATTTTTGAAGTGCTTCAACAAAACCTTCTCCGCTTTTTTTACGATCTCAGCATGAATGAACGAACTCTCAATTGTGAAGACTTTCTTATTTTCAATGAGATGGTCTAATATATTATTCAACTCTTTTGATGAGATCTGCTCACCTTCCGCAAATGCTCTTATCTCATTCATTACAGGCACTTTCATTCCGCAATTCAGTAAGAACTGATCGATTTTCTCAATCTTCTGCATTTCCTCATGCGAAAGTGTGACTGCTCTATCTAAAAGGGCAAAAGTTCCATTAACTTTGGCAAGTTGGTTATCCCGAACCATTTCTTCTAATAGTATTCCCAATAGCGTGCTGTCATTGGCATTTTTCGTATTCAACATACTGCACATTTCATCGAAAGTTTTTCCTTTTTTGATGAGTGGATTTTCTTTATGATGAGCGTTAAGGAGTTTAATTATTTCTGCTCGTATAAGGTCAATCCTGGAGCGTGTGATGAGCAACAATTCTTTGTTAAACTCCCTTGTTTCAATGTCTTCAGAAAATGATTCTCTAATGATCTCCAGAAGCTCTTTCTCGGTTTTGTTAGATATTTCTGATAGAGAGGAGAGTGAAACCGCATGTGGCTGTTTTCTTACTTCTTCAGCAAGAAATTCAGATAAACCACCTCGAGCAATTGTTTTAAGATGCCGGATAATTTTTTGAGTTCTCTTTTTATGATGAAGAGGATATGCATCGAGAATTTTTCCACCTCCGAGCGTGATATCGTTAGAAGTACTTCTTATGATAAAAGAGTCTCCGAAAATGGGAAAACACCCTTTTTTAAGATGTATTTGCACCAGTCCACTCTCTCCGCCATGCAAGGTATCCTTATCGAGCAGATGTATTCTTGCCTGATCTTCAAAAGTTCCCATCAGAAAGAGAGCATGATTCCACACCTCCAATGATCTCTCGTGTTCAAACAAAGTGAGTTCTGCATCGATCATTTTTGTTGGCTTGATCACCCTCTCAGAAACCAGCATTCCCCTATTAAAATCCTGAATATCTAGTCCGACCACATTAAGAGAAGCTCGCTGCCCTGAAAATATTTCTTGAACTTCCTGTCCGTGGTGTTCGAGCTTTCTGATCCGCAATTCTTTGTTTACTGGAAGCAAATATAATGGAGTCATTTTCGTTGCTTTTCCTTGCAACACAGACCCATTGATCACAGTCCCGAATCCCTGCACACTGAATATTCTATCGATATACATTCTGAAAAAACATCCGCTCGAACGCTGCTCAATATGTTCTGTGACTTTTTCCAGTTCCCGCAACAGCTCCTCGATGCCGGTATTATCTTTGACAGAAGTTCTGATAATTGGTGCATTTTCCAGAAAAGTGCCGGAAACGAATTCACTTATCTCAAGTTCTACAAGCTCGAGAATTTCTTCATCGACCGTATCACTTTTTGTGAGAGCAATAATGCCTTTTTTGATCCCAAGTAACTCCATAATGTGTAGATGTTCTCTTGTTTGCGGCATGATACTGCTATCTGCAGCAATTGTAAAGAGCACAAAATCGATGGTACTGGCGCCGGAGATCATAGTATTGATAAAATCCTTATGCCCTGGCACATCGATAATGCCGATACTATTCCCATTTGGTAGATCGAGGTGTGTGAAACCGAGATGGATCGTTATTCCACGCTGTTTTTCATCCTTATGCGTATCGCAGTCAAAATTTGTAAGTGCTTTTATGAGCGCAGTTTTGCCGTGGTCAACATGACCGGCTGTGCCCATTATCAGATGTTTCATGTTATGTTTGGATCATTTTCTTGATCTGCTTTGCAATTTCGGTTGTCTGATCTTTATCAAGAGTAAACATATCAAAAAGTAACGAACCTTCTCTAAGAATTCCAAGTATCGGTTTATCTAACTGTAGCAATTTATGATATAGCTGCTCAGGAGAAAGTTTACTTTTAGAAAGATCGAGCTGAACTGCATAGCTGGGAATTTCAACCTGCGGAAGAGTTCCCCCACCACAACGTGCAATATTATCAATAATTTTATTGGAAATATTCTCTTTTGATAATAACTGAGAAAATTCTTTTGCTTTCTTCTTAAGCTCATCTTTTTTCTGATCCAGCATGCGGAAGACAGGTACATTTGTAAGAAGAGTCTCGTCCTTGAGATAACACCTTATCACTTCCGAAAGTGCTGCAAGTGTCATTTTACCAACACGAAGAACTCGCATGAGAGGAGATTTCTTCAATTTTTGAATATACTCCTTTTTTCCAGCAACGATGCCCGCCTGCGGACCACCGAGTAGTTTATCACAACTGAACATCACGAGATCCGCTCCTGATCGTATTGCGGAACGAACATCCGGTTCTGTGCTGAGAGGTAAGCCCTTTGGTTTACGCAGCAGTCCTGATCCCAAATCATATATGCAAACAAGTCCATGAGCATGAGCGCATTCTGCCAGCTTTTCTATCTCAATTTCTTCAGAAAATCCCTTAATATAATAATTGGATTTATGAGCTTTGAACAATACCGCAGTTTCTTCCGTGAGCGCTGCTTCATAATCTGAGAGCCGTGTCCTGTTCGTTGTGCCGACCTCCACCATTTTTGCACCGCTCTGCTGCATGATGTCCGGTATTCGGAATGACCCGCCGATCTCAATAAGCTCACCTCGTGATATTACTGCTTCCTTGTTTTCACAAAAGGTTTTAAGCGACAGATAAACGCCTGCAGCATTATTATTCACCACAACTGCATCTTCAGCTCCTGTGATGAAAGTAACAAGATCGGTGATATGATCTTCCCTGTGTCCTCGCTTCCCCTTTTCCAGATCGAACTCAAGATTTGAATATCCTTCAATTATTTTTGCAACCTCTTCCGTGAGTGCAGAACCCAAAGGTGCACGTCCAAGATTCGTATGCAGTACAACACCAGTCGCATTGATCATTGGTTTTAATGAGCAAGTGCCAATATGATACACTTTTTTTCTGATCCGGTTAAGTATTCTATCATTTTGAGGTAGCTTTTTCCCTTTCATAACAGCTTCTCTTATTTCGCCCAGTACCTTACGGATTGAAAAAACAGCAAGCTCTTCTCCATATTCAGAGATGAGCTTCTTTATTTCGGAGTTCTTCATCAATGTATCCACTCCGGGAATTTTTCTGAGTTCGCCCTTATCCATTAGACATCCTTTTTGTAAATAAAAAAATGGCCGAGAGGGCAGGAATCGAACCTGCCATAAACGGTGTTATCCGCTCACTACTGATTTTGAAGACCAGCTGGAACACCAGTTCCATCCTCTCAACCGAAAGCTATTTTATATTTTCAGAAATACGCTATCTCAAAAAGACCATTGATCTGGTCTGTGAAATGGAATCTCCATGTAATCTATAGAAATAAATTCCGCTTGCAACTGCTTTATTATTCTGATCAAAGCCGTTCCACGAGATCTCGCCTTCCGTATCGTCAAGAACAAATTCTTTTACCAAATCACCTTTTACATTATAGATAGTGATGACAGCATTTTCAGAATTTTGGGGTAATGAATAGGATATTGCAGTAGAACCCTTGAAAGGATTTGGCGTATTCTGCCTGACATAGATCATGTTGCTATGAGGGTCGTCATTTGAAATCTGCTGATGATAGTACAATGCACCCATATCTGCAATCGTGCCGTCAGGATCAGGAGGTGATGAAGGATCGCCGGTATCGATGCATGGTGAAGTTTCCTGCAAGCTCCAGTCCGCAGTCAAGCCGTTATAGGCATTACCATCTCCTGCAGTTGGATTTACAAATTGAGGATCATCGCTGATATTACCGGTTCCGGAATATCCACCTGAGATACAGGAATAATTTACTATTGGATTACTGCTGAAAGTCGTGAAGATCAAGCCGTCGTGGATAATGATCGTATTTTTCACGTTCGGATAAGAGGCAAGCATGTATATGCAGGCGTAGTTAGCGAGATTATTCGCAATCGTATTATTGATGAGAGTGGCATTAGAGCCATTCTTCATGCCTATCGCACCTGCAAAGTTCGCTTCATTATTCACAATAATATTATGTGAGATCACACAAGCTGAATTATCAAGTCCGATACCGCCTGTGAGTACTGTGCTGTAGTTATTTGCAATTATATTACTTTCGATAAGCACATCACTTGCATCTAATACATTGATCGCAGGTCCTTTTTGAGAGGTGTTTGTATTTTCATAAAAAGTGCTGTTGAGTATATCCACAGTTGAATTATCAATATCCACTGCGCTCTCTGTCGAGCCGGTGAAATAGCAGTAATCGATCAAGTTATCTTCCTGGTTATCAATGATCTTTATTCCTTTCCATTGATCGTTGGTTGAGAAGTTTATCAAACCACGTTCAGAACCTTGTGCTTCTATTCTTCCGTTAATCTGGATTTTGCTGTTATTATTCACGACAATATTAGTGCTCGGTTCAATTGAGAGAACTGCTCCTGCCGGAACTGTCACATCTCCGGTAATAGTATAGGTTCCATAAGTAGGAGACCAATTTCCTGCAAGCTCACCGGATATATTTGTGGGATTTAACACGGCGATAAAGTCCTCCATTGTAGTAATCATTGTTTCATTTCCATCTGAAATCCGTAAAGAAACATCGTAACTACCAATAGTATCATATAGATAATACGGATTCTCTTCTGTGCTATCCCATGTGCCATCACCGTTAAAGTCCCATTCGAATGTGAGACCGGTTGGTGGGTAAGATTCATTATAAAATTGTACACCCAGTTCAGGGGGACCATCTTGGATATTGCTTGAAAAAGCTGGTATTAAAGCATAAACACCACAAAACGCACCTTGAAGAATCATATGATTGCCAGAAAATGTTTGAACAATCGCTACAGCTTTTAAATGTTCCACATCCCATGATGAATCAAAATTAAATGAATGCGTATATGTCTCTATCTGACCAACTGTAGTAAGAGAAAATACCTCTTCATAATATGCTACAACAGCAGAGGTATAATCTGTATTATACTGATTTGTTAATAGAAAAAGTAGTTTATTATTTATTGTTGTAACATTTCCTGTAACTTCAATATTTGCTTGAATCTCAACATTTGATCTTGTAACTATTTCCATGGTTATGTCTATGGAAAGAGGACTATCAAGTGCATTGAGTGTATTGTAGTGAGGGAGATAATAATTGTACATATTGCCCCCAGCAATTCCACC